>NZ_JBPQTV010000176.1:0-12970 GCF_051386515.1 Streptomyces sp. URMC 123
GGGCGGGACGGCCGGGCTGGGGCGGGGCGGACGGGCCGGTCCGGGCAAGGTGACACCTCCGCGACGGGCTGGGTGCGGCGTGCTCGGCCGTGGCGGACGGGCGGACGGCGCACGGACAGCGGGGTACGGCGCCGTGGCTGGGCCCGGCGCCGGACGGGGCCCCAACCGTAGGCCCATACGATCTGCGCCCCGCACCACCCACGCCGTACGGAGCAGTGCTGCCACCCGGCCGGGGAACGCCCCTGTCCTCCGTTAGCGGTAACGTGAGGCAGGTTGCCGCAGTCATCCCGGGGTCGCCCCGGGCCCCCGTACACCCGAGGAACGATGTCCGAGCAGACAGCAGGGGTGGCCGCCACGGCCGTTTCCGTGATCATGCCGGTGCTCAACGAGGAGCGCCATCTGCGCGAAGCCGTGCGGGCCATCCTCGCGCAGGAATACGCGGGCGAACTCGAGGTGGTGATCGCGCTCGGGCCGTCCACGGACCGCACCGACGAGATCGCCGCCGAGCTGGTCCGCGAGGACCCGCGGGTGCACACGGTCCCCAACCCCACCGGCCGCACGCCCGCCGCGCTCAACGCCGCGATCAAGGCGTCCCGGCACCCGATCGTGGTCCGGGTCGACGGGCACGGCATGCTCTCCCCGAACTACATCGCCACCGCCGTCCGGCTGCTGGAGGAGACCGGCGCGCAGAACGTCGGCGGCATCATGCACGCCGAGGGCGAGAACGACTGGGAGAAGGCCGTCGCCGCCGCCATGACCTCCAAGGTCGGGGTCGGCAACGCCGCCTTCCACACCGGGGGCGCGGCGGGGCCCGCCGAAACCGTGTATCTGGGTGTCTTCCGCCGGGAGGCGCTGGAGCGCCAGGGCGGGTACAACGAGGAGTTCATCCGCGCCCAGGACTGGGAGCTGAACTTCCGCATCCGCGAGGCGGGCGGGCTGATCTGGTTCTCGCCGGAGCTGAGGGTCTCCTACCGGCCCCGGCCGAGCGTGCGCGCCCTGGCCAAGCAGTACAAGGACTACGGCCGCTGGCGGCATGTGGTGGCCCGCTACCACCAGGGGTCCATCAACCTCCGCTACCTCGCCCCGCCGACCGCGCTGGCCGCCATCGCCGCGGGCGTGGTGGTGGGCGCGACCGTCACCCCCTGGGGCCTGGTGGTGCCGGCCGGGTACCTGGCCGCGATCACCGCGGGCTCGATCCCGGCGGGCAAGGGCCTGCCGGTGGCGGCGCGGGTCCGCATCCCGGTGGCGCTGGCCACCATGCACATGTCGTGGGGCTGGGGCTTCCTCACCAGCCCGCGCTCGCTGGCGAAGAAGGTCATCGCCAGCCGCCGGCCCGCGGTGACGGCCGGGGAGCCCGTACAGGCTCCGTAGCGGCGCGAACGTAGCAGAAGAGGGGGCGTACCCGGCCGGGTACGCCCCCTCACGCTTCACATCGCCCCCGCCGTCACCAGCGGTGGCGCGGGTCGACCTTCATGCACGCCTTGGCGTCGTCGCCCTTGAGCGCGTCCACGCTCTCCGGCGCCTTCGTCTCCTCCTTGGCCTCCGCCTTGGGGAAGGCCGTGCCCGTGCGCCAGTCGCCGCCGATCACCAGCGTCACCTTCTGCACGGACTTGGAGAGCTTGACCGCGCTCTTGGGCAGCCCGAGCGCCTCCGCCACGGCCATCGCGTCGCCCTTGCGGTCCTCGCCGGGGTAGGAGACGGAGGTGTCCGGCTGCACCCGGCGCGTGGTGTCCGCCGTCGCCTTGGTGAAGCCCTGGCGGCCGAGCTCCTCGGCGATCTGGGCGGCCCGCCCGCGCACGGGGGCGCGCAGCGCGCTGCCGGTGCCGTTCTGGACCGTCACCGCGATCTCGCCCTTGGGCGCGGCGGGCGGCGGGCTGGGCTCCGGCTTCTTCTCGTCCTTGCCGTCGAGGGCGACGTCGTTGCGCACCATCTCGAAGAGCTGCTCGGCCTCGCCCGGCTTCGGCACCACATGGGCGTTGGGGTTGCGCGGGTCCGGCACCCACGGCATGGTCACCATGCTGATGCGCTCGGTCGGCACCCGCTTGAGGTCGTTGCCCAGGTCGTACAGGCGCTTGACGGTGCCCAGGCCCGGGTCCACGGTGAGCGCCTTGGTCGCGGCCTCGGCGAGGCCGGTGAGCTTGCCCGGATCGGTCAGCTTGGTGCCCGACTTGAGCTGGCGCACCATCGAGTTCATGTACATGTGCTGGCCCTTGGCGCGGGCGATGTCGCTGCCGCCCTCCCAGCCGTGCCGGGTGCGCAGCCACTGGAGGGCCTGTTCGCCGGCGACCACGGAGTCGCCCTTGGGCAGTTTCAGCCCGGACTGCTTGTCCTCGACGTTGTCGGAGACGCACACCGGGACGCCGCCCACCGCGTCGGCCATGGAGACCACACCCGCGAAGTCGATCATCATGAAGTGATCGATGTAGATTCCGGTGAGCTCCTTCCAGGCGGCGACGGTGCAGCCCGGACCGCCGTTCTGGAGGCTGGCGTTGATGGTCTCGCTGTCGGTCTTGGCGTAGACCTTCCCGTCGTCGGGGTCGGTGCACTTGGGGATCGTCACCCGGGTGTCCCGCGGGATGCTGATGACCGTCATGTTGCTGCGGTCCGCGGAGACGTGGAGCAGCATCTGCACATCGGCGAGCGGCTTGCGGTCGCGGTCCTTGTGGGAGCCGCCGAGCCGCAGGTTCGCCTCGCTGTTCCGGCTGTCGGAGCCGAGCAGCAGGATGTTGAGGGGGGTCTGACCGAAGGCGTTGGGCTCGGGCTTGTCGAGGCTGCTGTCGCCCAGGTCGAGGGCGTCCTTGCGGAGGTTGCCGTTGAGGTGGCGGATGTAGAGGTAGCCGGCGCAGGCCGTGCCGAGTATCAGCACCGCGACGGTCAGCGCCGACCAGCGCAGTATGCGGCGCCGCCGGGCCTTCGCGCCCGTCGCGGGTGCCGACCCGGGGGAGCGGCGGCGCCGGCCGCCGGCGCGGCGCGGCCCGTCGCCGCCGTCGCGCGGACCGACCACGGTCCGCCGGCCGTCCGCCTGCCGGGCGCCCCCGCCGCCCTCCTCCTGGGTGCTGTCGACACTGCTCTGCCGCATCGGGCCCTCCCCCTCGGTGTGTTGGTGCTCATGGCCCGATGAGCGGGCTGGTCACGCTGGTCGATGTCGTACTGCTGCTGCTGACGGCGGCGCGCCACCGACGGCCCCGCCGTACTGCCCGCTGTCAGTACTGTTGGCCGGCAGCGGCGCCTGCTGTCGGTGGTGCGCCGACGGCTCTGTCGTGCCGCCGGCTACCTACGAGTATCCCTCTGGTGCCCACGAGGGTCATCAGCCCCCACCGGTCTCACGCGACCCTCACTTGGCACAGAGGTTCTCGTCGTCCGCCTCGACCTTCTGAATGCCCTCGGGGGCCTTCTGCGGGGCGGTGATCGGCGTCCCGGCCCCTTGGTAGTCCCCACCGAGCGTGAGCGACATCTCCGCCCGGGGGGCGGCCTGCTGGTTGCCCTGCCGGAGCGCGGAGGCGGGCAGCCCCATCATCTCGGCGAGCCGGCGGGCCTGATCGGCCTGGTTCGGCGCGAACTCCAGGATCGTCTTGTCGAGGTGGCCGGCGTTGCCGCCGTTGCTGGAGCGCGCCACGCCCTGCCCGTTCTGCAGCCAGTCCACGGTCTCCTGGGCGGCTCCGAACTTGCCGCTGCCGTTGAGCACCTTGACCCGGACCTCGGAGGCGGCCGACTTCGGCCCCTTGAGCAGGGCCTCCTGCTGATCCTTCGCCTGCTGCTCCTTCTCCTTCTCCTTGCGCTTCACCTCGGTGAGCGAGACGTCCTGCTGGATCATGGAGAACAGCGGCTGGGACTTGGCCTTGTCGAGCACGACCGTGGCGCCGTCGGTGTTGTCCACCACCGGCACGGTCGCGAAGGTGATGTGCTTCAGATCGACCCTGCTGAGATCCTTGGCGAGGGCGGCGAGGTCCTTGACGCTCTCGATGCCGGAGTCGACGGTGAGCGCCTTGGTCGCGGAGTTGGCCAGCCCGTAGAGCTTGGTGGGGCTGGTCAGGGTGTCGCCCGACTTCATCTTGCGGATCATCGAACTGAGGAACTGCTGCTGGAGCTTGATCCGGTCGAGGTCGCTGCCGAAGCCGGTGCTGTAACGGGTGCGGACGAAGGCGAGGGCGTCCTCGCCCTGCACCGTGTGCCGCCCCTTGGACAGCTTCAGATGGGACTTGGGGTCGTTGATGTCCTTGGCCACGCACACGTCCACCCCGCCGATGGCGGAGGAGAGCGTCTTGACGGCGTTGAAGTCCGCCATCATGAAGTGGTGGATCTTCACCCCGGCGAGCTGCTCGACGGTGCGCCAGGTGCAGCCGGGGTCGCGCCCCTCCTGGCCGAGGCTGGTGTTGAAGCGGACGTTCTGCTGGCCCGGGATGACCTTGGTGCTGCCGTCCGGCTGCTTGACGGGGCAGTCCGGGATGTTGGTGATCATGTCCCGGGGGATGCTCAGCGCGGTGGCGTTGGTGCGGTCCTCCGACACGTGGAAGAGCAGCGTCGTGTCGGCGTGGCCGACGCTCCCGGCGTCGCCGTACTTGCCGTCCTGGCCCTCGCGGGTGTCGGTGCCGATGACGAGGATGTTCACCGGCCCCTTGATCGTGGCCGAGTTCCGGATGCCGACGTCCACCTTGTTGATGTTGCTGTTGAGGTGGTCGTACACGAGGTACGCGGTGGTGCAGCCGGCGATCAGGACGAAGCCCAGGACGCCTGAGGTCCAGTAGAGCGCCTTCTTCTTCCCGCTCTTCCGGGGTTTCGGCTTCCGCCGGCTCGTGGGCGGCGGCTGGGCGCCCGGCCGCCCTCCCGAGCGGCGGCGCTGGCCCGGCACCGGGCGGCGGGTGGTGGGGCCGCCGCCCGTGGTGCCGTTGGTGCTCGCGGGACCGGCGCCCGAGAAGGTGCCGGAGGTGTGGGCGGTGCTTGCGAGACCGCTGGTGTTGGCGGTGCCGGTGGTGCGGCGGGTGCGGCCGGTGACGCGGGGCTCCGCGGATCGGGACCCGGCGGATCGGGACCCGGCGGACCGTGGCTCCGCGGGGGAGGAGCCGCGCTGACCCGGAGGGGCGGCCGACCGGTGGCCCGGCTGTTCGGCGCCAGGGTCCAGTCGCAGTTCATAGCTGCCGGTCTCCGGGTTGAAGACCCACTGGTCTGCGGGGTCGATGTCGCCGGCCCGCCCACGGCCTTGCGCGTCCACGGTCGCCTGAGTCCTCCGTCGGTGCCACGCGGCGCCTCCCCCCAAGGCGCTCGGTCGTTCGTTGTTCAGTGCGCGGCGCGGTTGGTCGAGCGCACCGGATCGCTCACACTATCCGCCCAGTTCAGCGTCCAGCGACGCCGGTGACAAATTCCACTCCCCTACAACTGGGCAATACGCTCAATCTCGTCGTGTCCGATCGGATAAATTTGTCCGCCCTCATCCGGACATGTGGTATCTCGGGGGCCGGAGGGTCCGGTGTGGTCGCCCGAACACCCGCTGTGGTTGCCCGGCGGCGCCTCAGCCGCACATGTCACCGGACGCCGTGGTGCCGCCGAAGGTGGGCGGCGCGCTCGTCCCGCCGCCCGGCAGGGGGGCGTCGGTCGGCTCGTCGGGGCGGGCCGGGCGGGGCGCGTCCGCAGCCTGCGGGGGCGTCGAGGGGCGCGTGGACTCCGGTACGCGCTCCCGTACGTGCTCTCGTACCGGGTCGAGCGGCGGCTCCGGCGCGGTGGGGGCGGTGCCGGAACCGAAGGGCGACGCGGTCGGGGCGGCGTACGGCGATGCGGAGGGGGCGGCGTACGGGGAAGGGCTCGGGGAGGTCCGGGGCTCGGTCGCCTCCCGGTGCTCCGGCGCCACCGCCACCGGTTCGTCCAGCCGCAGTTGCCGGAAGAGCCGGTCGGCCTCGGGCCGGACGAGCTCGTCGCGGTTGCGGTCGTAGCTGTACGGCCTGCGCGGCACGGTCAGGAACTGCACCTGCTCGGTCGGCACGTTGCGCATCACCCGCACCAGGTCGTAGAGGTCCCGCAGCGAGGCGAGGCCCGCGTCCGTGGTGAGCGAGGAGGTCGCCGCGTCCAGGACCGGGTAGAGCCGGGCCGGGTTGAGCAGCACGCCGTTGCTGTGCACCTTCTTGACCAGGGCGCCCAGGAAGTCCTGCTGACGCTGTATGCGGTCGGTGTCGCTGCCGTCACCGAGGCTGTAGCGGGCCCGCACATAGGCCAGCGCCTGCTCGCCGCGGAGCGTCTGGCGGCCGGCCGGCAGGTTCAGCCGCGCCTCGCCGTCCTTCATGGGCCGGGTGAGACAGATTTCGACCCCGTCCACCGCGTCGACCATGCGTTTGAATCCGCTGAAGTCGACGATCAGGTGGTGGTCGATGCGGATGCCGGTCATCCGCTCCACCGTACGGATCGCGCAGGCGGCGCCGCCGGTCTCATAGGCCGAGTTGAACTGGGCGAACCGGGGGGTGGCCGTGGAGCCGTCCTGGCGCCGGCAGTCGGGGATGTCCACCATCAGGTCGCGCGGGATGCTGACGGCCGTGGCGCTCTTCCGGTCGGCGGCCAGGTGCAGCAGGATCGCGGTGTCGGAGCGCTCGGTGCCGCTGTCCTTGCCGTACTGCTGATTGCCGCCGAAGCGGTTGTCCGAGCCGAGCAGCAGAAGGTTGCGGGCGCCGCGGACGAGCGGCACGGGCCGCTCCGCCTCGTAGCGCTCCAGCTCGTTGGCGGTGTCGGTGTCGGTGCGGATGTTGCCGTCGAGCTTCTGGTAGACCCACCAGCCGGTACCGGCCGTCGCGAAGATCAGGGCCGCGGTGCCGAGGGCGGCCCGCCGCATCCAGCGCCTGCGCCGGGGCCAGCGGTGCCGGCGCGGCCCGCGGGGGCGGGGTGGGCCGCCGTCGCCGTCGATGGGGGCGGGTGCGGCGCCGTCCGTCGTCCGGTGCGGCCCCGCTCGGGCGCCTGGGCTCTCGGTCACGTCCGGTCCCTCCCTGTACGGGGTCGGTGGCGGGCGTCGCGCCGTACGGGTGCCCGTCGGCTTCAGCGGCGCCGCCGGGCCTCGCACGGGTGTGCCTGACTTCGAGCATGGACCGCGGCGTGCGGGACGGCCGGGTGAGCCGCCCGGGCGTAGGCCGGACGGGTGGATTCCGCGCCCTTCACGGCGCGCGGGCGCCTCGACCCCGCACAGAGGAGCGAGCCTCAGCCCGTACCGCGCGAGAAATTCACTCCGTACTGGGCGTGAGCGGGACGTCGCCCGCCGTCGCGGTCACCCGCTCGCTCTCCCGCCGCTTGGCGAAGTCCGCCGGCGACAGCCGGTCGAGATGGCGGCAGAGCACCACGGAGGCGCCCGCCTCCAGCGGGGCGAGCAACCCGGCGGAGAGCCCGTCCCACGTGTCGTAGGGCAGCGCCGAGAGCACACGGGAGACCGGCGTCAGACCGCGCGTCTCCGCGTCCTCGCGCGCCCGCTCCACCGCCTGCGCGCCCGTCAGGGCGTCCGCGCCCGCGAAGGCCAGCGCGGGGGCGTGCGGGTCCACCGGCGCGTACGGCGCGAACCGGTCGCCCTGGCTGGGCACCTCGACGGCGTAGTCCATGAAGCCCTGCGGCGGGGTCGGGAAGCGCCCGCCCAGGGGGCGCAGGCTCAGCGCCACGCGCTCACCCGTGCACGCCCGCGCCTCCTCCAGCGTGTCCGGGCCGCTGACCACCAGGTCGGCGGCCGCCGGGTCGCCGCCGATGTCCGCGACCACGCCCGTGGAGGAGCACGCCAGCAGCCAGACGGCCGTCTGCCAGTGCGCGGGCAGCAGCAGCGCGAGCCGGTCACCCGGTTGGGCGCCCAGTTCGTCCTGGATGAGGTTGGCGGTCTTCGCCACCCAATTGGCGAACGTGGCCACGGACAGTTCGACGCGTTCACCCGTGGCGTCGTCGTAGAACGTGATCAGCGGGCGGGCCGGGTCCGCGGCGAGCGCGGATCGCAGCAGGTCGGCGGGGGTGCGATCGATGGCGTTCATCGTCTTCCAGCGTACGCGGCGAGGCGTGCGGCCAGCGGCCGGACGGGCGACGTGCCGGGCCCGGTCGCTCCGGCGGAGCCACCGGTTCGGCCGACAGGCCGTCAGATCACCTATAGACAGATTTAATCGGCTATGTCCACGATCAGTACCATGCGTGCATTCATTGCTTCCTCGATCGGCGTCGTGTGCTCGGCCGCGCTGGCGCTCCCGCTCACCCTTCCCACCGGCACGAACGCGGTCGCGGCGCCCGGACCGGCGCCGTCGCCGCCCACGGTGTCGGGGCGCACCGCGTACGACCGGGGCGAGTCCGCGACCCCGCACGCCGGCACGCCACAGGCCGGCACGCCACACGCCGGGGCTCCGCCGGCGTCCCCCCGGCGGAGCGAGGCGGAACCCGCGGGCAGCACCCAGTCCCTGCCCCTGGAGCCGGTGAATGTCCACAGTCCGTCCGACGGTCCCCCGGACGGGGCCGAGCGCCGCCCTCCTGACGGCCCCTCCGACCGCGCGTCCGCCCTGCCCCGCTCCGGCGACGGGGCGCGCGGCCTGACGCGGCACGACGTACGGCCGTTCTCCCTGCTGGGCGTGGTCTGGGACGACCCGGAGGCCGAGCTGCCGGCCCGGGTGGAGGTACGCACCCGGGCCCGGGGCACCGGCCATTGGTCCGGCTGGGAGGAACTGGCGCCCTATCACGAGGAGGCGCCCGATCAGGATTCGCCGGAAGCGGCCTCCGGGCGCACCCGAGGGAGCACGGCGCCGCTGTGGGTGGGCGACTCCGACGGGGTGGAGGTACGGGTGCTGCCGGACCGCTCGACGCGGGCCGCCGCGCCGGCGCTCCCCGGCGGACTGCGCGTGGACCTCGTCGACCCGGGGGAGGCGCCCGCGGCCGACACGGCGCACGAAGAAGAAGCAGGGCCTGATGAAGCGCACGAGGGCGCGCGGGCGGGCGACACGCGCGCCGCGGACCCCAAGCCACCGGTTCCCCCGGTGGGACCTGGCCCCGCCGGGCCGGGCCCGCACCCGGTGACCCCGCCGGGCCCGGTCGACCCCGCGGCCGACACCACGGGCACCAGGGACGCCAAAGACACGACCGCCACCACCGGCGCCCCCACGGATCTGCACGCGGAGGCCGTGGCCAGCTCAGCCGCCAACGCGCACTTCGCGCCCCTGGGAGCCAAGGAGATCCCCGAACTGGACAAGGAAGCGTCCCTGGGCGATGTGGCGGCCATCACCGAGGAGCCGCAGCAGGTCAAGGCGGGCCCGTTCATCGGCCCCCGCCCCCGCATCGTCACCCGGGCCGGCTGGGGCGCCGACGAACGACTGCGCGAACGGGGCTTTTTGTACACCAAGCGGGTGAAGGCGGCGTTCATTCACCACAGCGCCACGGGCAACAACTACAAGTGCGCCCAGGCCCCCTCGGTCATGCGCAGTATCTATCGCTACCACGTCAAGAGCAGTGGCTGGCGGGACTTCGGCTACAACTTCGCCGTCGACAAGTGCGGCACGGTCTACGAGGGCCGCGCCGGGGGCGTGGCCAAGGCGGTCAAGGGCGCACACACTCTCGGTTTCAACAGCGACAGCATGGGCATCGCCGTCCTCGGGAGCTACGGCAAGGCCAACCCGCCGGCCGCGGCGGTCAAGGCCGTGGCCCGGCTCACGGCCTGGAAGCTGGGGCTGTACAACGCGAATCCGCGCGGCACCACCCACCTCGTCTCCGCCGGCAGCAACAAGTACAAGAAGGGCAAGAAGGTCAAGTTCAAGGTGATCTCCGGACACCGCGACGGAGTCGTCACCGACTGCCCCGGACGCCGCCTCTACAACAAGCTCGGCACGGCCCGAACCACCTCGGCCAAGCTCCAGGGCCGATGACACCGGCTCCGGGAGTCCGGCCGGGAGCGCCCGGTCTGCATAAACTGGCCGCCGACCTCCCCCCGGCCGCCCTGGCGCGGGGGCCCGAGCCGGCCCTGGCAGGAAGCAGAGAACACAGGTGACAGAAGCGATCCTCCTGGTCGGAGGCAAGGGCACCCGGCTGCGCCCGCTGACGGTGCACACGCCCAAGCCCATGGTCCCGGCGGCCGGCGTCCCGTTCCTGACCCACCAGTTGGCGCGGGCCCGCGCCGCCGGCGTCGAGCACATCGTGCTCGCCACGTCCTACCTCGCCGAGGTGTTCGAGCCCTACTTCGGCGACGGGTCGGCGCTCGGCCTCCACCTGGAGTACGTCACCGAACGGGAGCCCCTCGGCACCGGCGGCGCCATCCGCAATGTCGCCTCCCGGCTGCGGTCCGGGCCGGACGACCCGGTGCTCATCTTCAACGGCGACATCCTCACCGGGCTCGACATCGGCGCCCTGGTGGACACGCACCGCGACAGCGGCGCGGACGTCTCCCTCCATCTGACCCGCGTGGCCGACCCGCGGGCCTTCGGACTCGTTCCGACCGACAGTACGGGTCGCGTCACCGCCTTCCTGGAGAAGCCGCAGACGCCCGAGGAGATCGTCACCGACCAGATCAACGCCGGCGCGTACGTCTTTAACCGTTCGGTGATCGACCGCATCCCGGCCGGGCGCCCGGTCTCCGTCGAGCGAGAAACGTTTCCCGGGCTGCTGGCCCAGGGAGCGCACCTCCAGGGCATGGTCGACTCGACCTACTGGCTCGACCTCGGCACGCCCCAGGCGTTCGTGCGCGGCTCCGCCGACCTGGTGCTCGGCCGGGCGCCGTCCCCGGCGGTCCCCGGCCACGGCAGCGACCGGCTGGTGCTCGACGGCGCCGAGGTGTCCGCCGACGCCAAGCTCACCGGCGGTACGGTCATCGGCGCGGGCGCGCGCATCGGCGCCGGCGCGTTCATCGACGGCTCGACCGTGCTGGACGGGGCGATCGTCGAGGACGGGGCGCACATCCAGGACTCCCTGATCGGCGCGGGCGCGCGGATCGGGGCCCGTACGGTGCTCGACGGCGCGGTCGTGGGCGACGCGGCGGTGGTCGGCCCGGACAACGAGCTGCGGGGCGGCGTCCGCATCTGGTGCGGGGCGGACATCCCCGCCGGGGCTGTCCGCTTCTCCTCGGACCAGTAGCCCAAGGCGCCACCGCCCTCGGCCTCGGGGGCGCCCCGAGCTCGTACGCCACGGGCCGTGCGGCGTGCGCTCCCGGCCCGGCCAGAGGCCGGCCGGGTTCCACCCGTCAGGAACGGGGGGCCCGTACAACCGGCGCCCACGGCGTGGCCTCTCCCACGGCCGGAACCGCTACCCCTGTCCGGCCAGGCCCGGGAGCTCGCCCGGGCCGCCGGCCGGGCGGCGTGGGCTTCCGGCCCGGCCGGGGGCCGGCAAACCACCTGCGACGGGATCGCTCCGGCGGTCCCGCGGCAGGCATTCGTCCGAAGCTCGCCTTGTCCGGGTAGGTTCGGGCCTCCTCCTGCCGGGAGCCCGGGACCGGAGCCGTGAGTTCTTCCTGGCCGAGGCGAGCGCGGGCTCATCCGCAGCTGGAGCCGCAGGTGGTTCGCGGCTGGACCAGGTCCGGCCGCCTCGGTCGGCATCGACAGCCCCGTCGCCGGGGCCGACGCCGCACCCAGGTCCCGACCCGCGCCGGAGGCGCGACGCGGGGGGCGCACCCCGCGCCGGGGTGCCGGAGTCTTCCGCGGTGAGGGCCGGAGGCCCGAACCGCCCGGTGGCCGATCTCCCCCACCCCTGGCAGCCTGGCAGAGCGTCCGTTCCCGTCCCGTCGGAGTGACCCATGCGCCGTGCGCGGCCCGCCACCGGGGGCCGTTACCCCTGGCCGGCGCGGGGCGCCTTCCCCCTCGTGCTGCTCTATCTCGCGGGCATCGTCACGGTCGACCTCCTCACCCCCGAGTACCTGCGGCTGGACGTGTACGCGGCGGTCGCCCCCGTGAGCGCCGCCGCGCTGTGCACCTACCGGCAGACCGTCCTCGTCGCCGCCGTCGACTGCGCGATCATGGTGGTGACGCACGGCCTGCTGCCGTCACCGCTGCCGACCGCCAACCGGTCGGCCGCCATCTTCGGCAATCTGCTGATGTCCGGCGTGGCGATCGCCATCGCCGCCCTGCGACGGGACCGCGAGGAGCTGCTCGACCGGGTGCGGGCGACCGGCGAGGCCGCGCAGCGGGCGCTGCTGCGGCAGCTGCCCCTGCGCGCGGGGCCGGTCAGCGTGGACGGGTTCTACATCTCGGCCCAGCGCGACGCCCTCGTGGGCGGGGACATCTACGAGGCGGTGGAGGGCCCGTACGGGGCCCGGGTGCTGATCGGCGACGTCCAGGGCAAGGGGCTCGGCACGCTCGGCGCCGGCGCGGCGGTGCTGACGGCGTTCCGGGAGGCGGCGTACCACCGCAGGAGCCTGGAGAGCGCCGTGGCCGCGATGGAGGAGGGGCTGCACCGGCACTACCGGGCCGCGGGCGTGGACGAGGAGGGCCGGTTCGTCACCGCGCTGGTGTTCGGCGCGGAGGCGCCGGAGGAAGACGCTCCGACGCTCGTGTTCGTGGACTGCGGGCACGTGCCCCCGTACCTCCTCGGCCCGGACGGCGAGGTGCGCGAGCTCGACCTCGCCGAGCCGGGGCTGCCGCTCGGACTGGGCGAGCTGAACGGGCCGCGGCGGGCACGGCGCATCCGGCTGCCGCCCGACACCCGGGTGCTGGCCTGTACGGACGGGGTGACCGAGGCCCGGAACGAGCGTGGGGCCTTCTATCCGCTGGCCGACCGGCTGCGCCTGTGGGCCGCGCTGCCCACGGCGGAGCTGGTGGCGCGGCTGTGCCAGGACCTGACCGCGTACCGCGGCGGGCGGCGGGACGACGACGTGGCGGTGCTGGTGCTGGGCGCCACCGCGCCGGAGGAGGAGTCGCCGGCCGAGGACACGGCCTGGGAGCCCGGCCCACCGGAGCCGCCCTGCGCCACCCCTCCCCCGCCGGCGGACCCGGCGTAGGGACCCACCCAGGGGTTCACGCGGGCCTCACGCACCCGGACCTCGGGATCGGGAACCGGCGGAGCCGGGTGC
>NZ_JBPQTV010000177.1:0-12963 GCF_051386515.1 Streptomyces sp. URMC 123
GCCGGCGGCGGTCAGGGCTATGTCTCGCCCATCCCGATCCAGAACGCCCACCTCGGGCACGCCCTCGCCTCCGAGTGGACGAAGATCAAGTCGGTGCGCTCCACGATCTGGACGCTCGGCGTCATGGTCGTGCTGGTGCTCGGCCTCGGGCTGCTGATCGCCATGATCCTCAGCGGCACGGACACCGACCTCGTGGACGCGCCGCTGCTGAGCTTCGGCTTCTTCGGCGTGCTCGCGGGCAGCATCTGCGTGATCACCCTCGGCGTGCTGGTGGTGGCCTCGGAGTACGGCACCGGCATGATCCGTACGACGCTGACGGCCTGCCCGAGCCGGGCCCGGGTGCTCACCGCCAAGGCGATCGTCTTCTTCCTCGTGGCGTTCGTGATCACCACGGTGACCACCACGCTGATCGCCGTCGTCCACGCCTCCATGCTCTCCGGCATGGGCGGCAAGGACCCCTCCGGCGCGGAGTGGTTCCGGGCGACCGTGGGCGTCGGCCTCTACGTGGCGATGCTGGGCCTGCTCTCCCTGTCGGTGGGCGCGCTGGTCCGCCACTCCGCGGGCGCGATCACCATCATGCTGGGCGTGCTGCTGCTGCCCATGGTGGTGGCGCTGTTCCTGATGAAGTTCCCCGACGTGAGCCAGGCCCTGTTCGAGTACTCGATCCCGAACTCGCTCGGCGTCTTCTACAGCACCCCCGCCACCGAGGGCTCCAGCGGCCCCTCGGGCTGGGAGCCGCTGTGGATTCTCACCGGTGTCACCGCCCTGACCATGGCCGGCGCGTACACCGCGCTCGCCAAGCGGGACGTCTGACGGCCGTTCGCTCCGGCACCGCGCCGGAGCGGCGAACCGGCCCGGCAGCGGGGCGGATTGCTCAGTAGCGAGGCGCGTTACGGGACCGCCGCACCGTCGTGGTGCGGCGGTCCCGTGCGTTCCAGCAGGCGCGGTGCCAGTGCCGCCGGTCGTCGACCGCGCCCTCCTGGGGCCAGGCGACGACATGGGGCACCCCCGGCGGGATCTCCTGGTCGCAGCCGGGGCAGCGGTAGTGCTTGGTGGCGGCGCCGCCCCCTATCTGCCGGACCACCCACGGCTCGCCGCGCCAACTCTCCGTCCGCTCCAGGCCGTAGCGCTCTCCCTCGCCGAACCCCCGCTCGTCGGGGGCGGCGGATCGCACTCCGCGCGGCGGGCGGTTTCGACGCGGAGACACGGGGCACCTCGCGAAATGTCCGGGGGTCGGTTTTTGCCGAGTCCACCCTACGCGTCGGCGTGGCGCCCGCCGGACCGCCGCGGGGCCCCGCCCCGGCCCCCGGCAACGCCGCCCCGATCATCGGCAAAGAGTTCCGGCGAGGCCGTACCGTCGGCACGTGTCGTGCGTTGATGCCCGGTGGGGGACATCGACGCACCGGCCGCGAGGAGGCAGTTGGCATGCGCGTGGGGGCTTTCTTATTGGCCGCGCAGTTCCCGGGCCAGGGGCACGGGGAGGCACTGCACCGCGCGGTGCGCTCGGCCGAGACCGCCGAGGAGGCGGGGCTGGACGCGGTGTGGGTGGCCGAGCACCACTTCGTGCCGTACGGGGTGTGCCCGTCGGCCGTCACGCTGGCGGCGCTGCTGCTGGGCCGCACCCGGCGGATCGGGGTGGGCACGGCGGCGTACGAGAGCGGGTTCCCGGAATCACTCGATCTGCTGGTGCGCTGGCTGCGCGAACCGTCCGTCGGGGCGGCCGGCGAGCGGTTCCGGTTCCGTACGGTGCCGGTGGTGCCGCGGGCGGCCGAGGCGCCCGGGGACGCGGGCCCACCCGTCGTCGTGGCCTGCACCTCCCCCGCCACGGTGCGCCTGGCCGCGGAGCGCGGGCTGCCGATGCTGCTGGGCATGCACAGCGACGACGAGGAGAAGGCCGCCATGGTCGCGCTCTGGCGGGAGCACTCGCGGGCGGCGGGCCACCGCGCCGACGGCGCGGACCATGTGGCCGCGGGGGTCGCGCAGATCGCCGACGACCGGCGGAGCGCCGAGGAGACGCTGCTGAAGGCCATGCCCGGCTGGCTGCGCCGGGGCCTGGAGGCCCATGTCACGGTCGACGGCCGACCGCGCGCGATGCGCGATCCGCTGGCGTACACCCAGCTGCTGTGCGGGCTGCACCCGGTGGGCCCGCCGCGGCTGTGCGCCGACCGGCTGGCGGCCACCGCCGAGCGCACGGGCATCACCCGCTTCGCCCTGCTGGTGGAGGGCTCGGGCGAGCTGTCCACCACGGAGGAGAACATTCAGCGCCTGGGCCGCGAGGTGCTCCCCCTCCTCGGCTGACGCGGCGGACGGCCCGGCGCCGGGCTCTCATGCGCTCGCGCGCTCACGCGCCCGGGCAGCCATGCGCTCAGGCGCTCAGGAAGCTCAGGCGCTGCTCGGGTGCGGGTGCTCAGCAGTCCCGCAGGGTCGGGGACTGGTTCAGCAACTGGCCCCGTACGGAGGTGAAGCGGGCCAGCCGCTCGTCCGCCGAGGCGTCCAGGGGGAAGACCGCGACGCGGTGGCAGTTCTGAAACGCCAGCCGCACCCCGAAGTGCCGCTCCAGCGCACCCTTGATCGCATCGCTCGCCAGCGCGCGCAGCAGCTGGCCGCGCGCCCGCTCGTCGGGCGGCGGCACCTGGTTGTCGGCGAACTCGCCACCGTCCACGGTGAGCCGGGCCACCAGGGAGCTGATCAGGTCCCAGGCGTAGGGCAGGGAGGTCCGGACGCAGTCGACGAACTCCGCTTCGTCGACTTCGCCTCGCTCGGCCTTCTCGAGCAGGGCCGGTGAGACGTCGAGCGACATGGGTTCTCCTCTCGCGACCCCGCGGCACGGGGTCTCGCGGGCACGGGCGGGAAGCCGCCACCCTGACCTCGGCGCGGCCCCGCCGTGCGCGCGCCACCATGGACGCCACGCAGAGTGCCCGGGTGGCGACTTCCCGCTTCAACGGTATGTCGGCCATCACCGGGGCACCAGGAGAACGGGCACACAACCAGCCAATGGCGAACGGGTCCAACAAGGGCGAATCGCGTGGAGGACCCCGCGTCGAGTAGCGTGGCCGACCGTGCGTCTCGTCATTGCCCGCTGCTCCGTCGACTACGCCGGTAGGCTCACCGCCCACCTGCCCTCGGCGCCGCGCCTCATCCTCGTCAAGGCCGACAACTCCGTATCGATCCACGCGGACGACCGGGCCTACAAACCCCTCAACTGGATGTCCCCGCCGTGCACCCTCAAGGAGGGCGACGACGGCGTGTGGACGGTGGTCAACAAGGCGGGCGAGAAGCTCGTGATCACCATGGAGGAGGTGCTGCACGACTCCTCGCACGAGCTGGGAGTGGACCCCGGCCTCATCAAGGACGGCGTGGAGGCCCACCTCCAGGAACTCCTCGCCGACAGGATCGAGACGCTCGGTGACGGCTACTCCCTGATTCGGCGTGAATACCCCACCGCGATCGGCCCGGTGGACATCCTCTGCCGCGACGCCGACGGCGCCACCGTCGCCGTCGAGATCAAGCGGCGGGGCGAGATCGACGGCGTGGAGCAGCTCACCCGCTATCTGGAGCTGCTCAACCGCGATCCGCACCTGGCCCCGGTGCGGGGCGTCTTCGCGGCCCAGGAGATCAAGCCGCAGGCGCGGGTGCTCGCGACGGACCGCGGCATCAGCTGTGTGGTGCTGGACTACAACGCGCTGCGCGGCATCGAGGACGACAAGCTCCGGCTCTTCTGAGGGCCGCGGGCCCCCGGGGGCCCGCGGCCGCTCCCGGGGGCGCCCAGGGCCCCGTGACGCCCTCGCGCCGCGCGACTGCGGGCATATCGGACGCACCGGGCGTACCGTACGAGGAGTACGGGCGAAGGGCGCGGTCGTGAGCAGCACACGCCGGATCGAGGTGAGCCGGGAACGGGTCCTGGCTTACCGGGTGGCGGTGCACGGGCTCGACCGCTCCTCCCCCGCCCCCGACGTCCTGGACCTGGGGGTGCGGGACACGCCGAGTGGGTCCGCCCGGCAGGCCCTGGCCGCTCGCGGCGCGTCCTCCGACGGCCTGGAGCTCGTCTGGTCGTTCCGCGGCGCGCCGCACCTCCACCGGCGCGCGGATCTGCGGGCGCTCGCCGCCGCCCTCTGGCCGGTGGACGACACCGACGCGACGGCGCGCATCGACACCGCGATGATCAAGGAGGGGGCGCGGCTGGGCCGCACCGCCTTCCGGGTCACCGCGGCGGCGTTCCATGAGGTCGTGACCGCCCCCATGGCCAAGGGCGAGGTCAGCGCCGCGGTCAGCGCGTCCGTACCGGAGACGCTGACGCACTGGTGCGCCCGGTGCGGGGCTCGGCACATCTCCGGGCTGCTCTTCCAGCAGGCCGGGCTCTTCGGGGGAACCCGGGTCGTGCCGGAGGCGGGCGGGACCGTCCTGGCGCCGCTGAACCGGCGCTTCCCCGTGCCGTCCCGGGCGTCCGGCACCGCCGGGCTGGTCCGGGCGTATCTGCGCTTCCTCGGCCCCGCCATGCCCGCGGAGGTGGCCCAGCACCTCGGCACGAAGCCGGCCGTGGTCGCCTCGGTGTGGCCGGACGACCTGGCCGAGGTGTGGCTGGGCGGCACGAGGACCTGGCTGCCCGCCCCGGATCTGGACGCGCTGCTGTCGGCGCGGAGCCGGGGCCTGGTGCGGCTGCTCCCGCCCGGCGATCCGTTCCTCCAGGCCCGGGACCGGGACCTGGTCGTGCCGGACCGGGCCCGGCAGAAGGAGATCTGGCGGCCGGTGGGCGGGCCCGGCGCGCTGCTGGCCGGCACGGAGATCGTCGGCACCTGGCGTGCGAGGGCCGCCGGCCGCGCGCTCGAGCTGACGGTCACCCCGTTCGCACCGCTGTCCTCCGCCGTGCGCCGGGCGCTGGACGCCGAGGCCGCCACGGTGGCCGCGGCCCGCGGCGCGGCCGAGACCCGGCTGCGCGTCGCCTGAGAGCCGGCCCCGGACAGACGGGCCGGCGGCCTCGCGCGGGGCCGCCGGCCCGTACGGCGGCACCACCGGCCACGTGGGCCGTACGTCAGAACCGCCGGACGCCTCGGCCGTACGCCGGGACCACCGGACCCCGCCCCGTACAACAGAACTGCCGGACCCCTCGGCCCCTACGACGGGATCACCGGGCCCCGCGGCCGTACGGCAGAACTGCCGGACGCACGCCTCGGCCCGTACGACAGGACCACCGGGCCCCACCCCGTACGACAGAACTGCCGGACGCCCGGCCCGTACGGCAGAACCACCGGCCGCCACCCCGTACATACAGAACCGCTGGGGCCCCCGTACGGCAGAACCGCCGGGCCCTCGGGGGTCCGGCGGTTCTTGTCATCGGGCGGCGGGGTGGCCCCGTCCCGGCGCCAGGGCCGGTTCGGCCCTCACGCGGACGGCGAGCCCGCGCCGTTCGACGGGGTGTTCGCCGCGCCCCCGGTGGCGGTGCCGGTGGCACCGCTGCCGGTCTCACCGGTGGTGCCGCCGGTCGTGGTCGACCCGGTGGTGCCGCTGGTGCCCGGCGAGCCCGTCGTGCTGCCGCCACTGCTGGTCGGGGAGCCCGTCGTGCTGCCGCCGCTGGTCGGCGAACCGGTCGTACTGCCACCGCTGCTGGTCGGCGAACCCGTCGTGCTGCCGCCGCTCGTCGGCGAACCGGTCGTACTGCCGCCACTGCTGGTCGGCGAACCCGTCGTGCTGCCGCCGCTGGTCGGCGAACCGGTCGTACTGCCACCGCTACCGGTCGGCGAACCCGTCGTGCTGCCACCGCTCGTCGGCGAACCGGTCGTACTGCCCCCACTGCCGCTCGGCGAGCCACCCGTGCCGCTCGTCGCGCCGCCGGTGGGCGACGGGCTGCCGCCGGGGCCACCGGCGGTCGACTCGCCGGGCCGGGTGCCGCCGGTGGGGTCCGCGTGCCCGGAGGGGCCGGGCGCCTTGCCGCCGCGGCCGGTGCCGCCGGGGCCGGCCGCCGGCCGCTGCCGGGACGTGGCCGAACCCTCGCCGGGCTCGTCCGCGGTGAGGCCGCCGTTGCCCCGGTCCTCGTTGGCGGACTGGTCGGAGGTGACCCGGTCCGGCGGGGCATCGTTCCCGCCGCCCGAGGTGGCGCCGAGGGTGACGACCGTGCCCAGGACGATCGCGAGGAGCGCCCCGGAGCCCGCGGCGATCATGTTGCGCCGGGTGCCCTTGAAGGCGGAGGCGCGCAGGGTCGCGCGCCGGATGCCGAGGCGCTGGGCGAGGCGCCGGGCCGCCGGCCCGACACCGGCCGCCGGCCGCGCGGCGACGGCCCGGTTGACTACCGTGGCCGTCTCGTCGGGCCCGGCGGCGGTCAGCGGAAGGGGCGCGGTCGGGCCGTCGGCGGGCGAGGCGGACGCCTCGTTGCGCGCGCCGGACACCTCCTCGGCCGCGGCCGGGCCGACGCCGGGGAGGAAGCCCGCCTCCCGGTCGGCGACGAGGGCCAGCGCCCTGCGGCCGGCGACGGCGCCGCGCCGGTCGGCGAGCGCGCCGCGCAGCCCGATCGACGCCTCCAGCTCGGCGCGGGCCCGCTCCAGGTTCCCCTCGCAGAGCGCGAGCACGCCGAGCTCGTGGTGGAAGTACGCCTCGTCGCCGACCTCCCCGGCGAGCCGGGCGGCCTCCTGCCCGTGGCGGAGCGTCCGCTCCCACGCGCCCCAGCAGAGCGCGGCGGCGAAAGCGGGCGCGGCGGTGCGGGCGAGCTGTACGGCGGTGGACTGGCCGTCGTCCTCGGCGCCGGCGCCCGTGGGCCGGCCGGCCGTGCGGGTCGCCACCAGCGCGGCCAGGGCGGCGAGCACGGCGTCGGCCTCGACGGCCACCCGCTCGGGCGTGACGGAGGGGTGGCCAGCCCACCAGGCGTAGTGCCGGCCGATGGCGTCGGCGCGCTCCGCCGCGCCGTCGGCGTAGCCGGCGGCCTCCAGCTGGGTCACCACTCCGGCGGCGAGGCGGTAGTGGGAGCCCACCGGGGTCACCAGGCCGCAGCCGAGGAGCTCCCCGAGGGCCGCGTCGGCGTGGGTGTCCCCGGTGAGCGCCGGCAGGTGCGCCGGGTGGGGGCACTCGCCGCCGAGGGCGACGGCGAACCGCAGGGCCTCCCGGGCCGCCTCGGAGAGGCGGGCGGCGAGCAGCGGCGCGGGGGCCGCGGCCTCGGCGAGGCTGGGCAGCGGCGCGTCCTGGCCGGCGGCCTCGGGCTGCGCGGCGGCGCCGTCGGCGGGCGGCTTGGCGAAGACGCCGTACTCGTCGACCGCCTCCCGGCCGGCGGCCAGCGCGTCGCGCTGCCGCAGCAGCGCGGCGGCCTGGACGAAGCGGAGCGGCAGCCCCTCGGACTCGAACCACAGGTCGGCGGCCCAGTCCCGCTCCCGGTCGGTCAGCGTCCGCTGGACGGACCGTTCCAGCAGCTCGACGCAGGCGGCGCGGCTGAGCCCGGTGAGGAACACCTCTTCGAGGTGGCAGTCGGAGGACGGCGCCGGCACCTCGGGGGTGGTCGATATCAGGAAGGCACACTCGGGGGTGGCGTCCAGCAGCTCGTCCAGCGCGCTGCCGCCGAAGTCGAGGTCGTCGACGAGGACGACGGCGCCGATCTCCCGCACGGCCGCCCGCAGCCGCTCGGGGTCGGGCCGGTACAGCGGCGCGTGGTGCACGGCGGCGAACAGCTCGTGGAGCAGGTCGGTGGTGGTTCTCCGGTGGCCGGAGAGCCGGATGACGCCGTCGGGCGCCAGGTCGGCGCAGTCGGCCGCCACCATGTCGAGCAGCGCGCTGCGCCCGGAGCCGGCGGGCCCGGTGAGCCGCACGGAGCGGCCGCGGGAGAGCAGCCGTACGAGCCGTTCGCGCTCCTCGCCGCGCTCCAGCAGCGGCAGTTCCTCGGCCGCGGGCCCCACGGGCACGGGGGGCAGGCCGGCGCGGCGCTGGTCGGCGCGGTCCTCGGGGCCGCGCCGCTCGGGGCGGCCGGGCCGCTCTCCGGGCGGGCAGGCCTCGACCTCGCTGCCGTCGACGGGGTTGACCGTCAGCAGCTGGTCGCCGGCGACGAGCTGCACGGTGCGGGCGAGGGCGGGGCGGGCGCTGCCGGTGAGGTCGGGGATCAGCGGGTCGCGGTGCGGGCGCTGGGGGGCGCCGGAGGCGTCGCCGCGCTCGCGCTCGCTCTCCCCGGCGGCCCGGTCGTCGCGGGCGGCCCGGTCGTCGTGGAGGTCACGGACGTCACGGTCGGCGGGACCCGGCCGGTCCGCCGCGGCGGTGTGCTCCTCCCCGGCCTCGGGGAGGTGGCCGTCGACGCCGTCGTCGTGGTGACGGTCGTGACCGTGCTCTTCCGGTCCCCGGCTCTTCGGGTCCATAGGCCAAAGCCCCCCAGATGCGTTGTGTGGCGTGTGCGCTCCCGGCCTTTCCGCACTCCTCCCGCGTGGGCGGGAGGGGCCATCAACCGTTCCGGTCCGGTCGTCCGCCGCGGCGTTCCGGATGCGCGCGACGGCAACGGAACCCTAGACCTTGGCACAGTATCCACGAACACGTGGGGTGGGGGCGCGCCCGGAACGTCACAGCTTTGTGAGAATCGCACACAGTGACGAAGGTGGTACGCCCGGGCGTACGCGCCGGCGCGCCCGGTACGAGGGGGCGCGCGGCGGGCTCCCGAGAGCGGGTGCCGGGCCCCGGCGCGAGCCCCGGGGCGGATTCCGCTTTCCCGCCGCCGAGCCACTCGGACCGGGACCTGACGGGCGTCGGACCGGGGCCGGCGTCAGACCCGGGGCAGCGATTCCGCTTCGATGCCGCCCTCGATCGCGAGGATGCGATGCAGCCGGGTGGCCACCAGGAGCCGCTGGAGCTGGGGCGGCACTCCGCGCAGGACGAGCCGGCGGTTGGCCCGGCCCGCCCTGCGGTGGGCACCCATGATGACGCCGAGCCCGGTGGCGTCCCAGGAGTCGAGCTCCGTCAGGTCGAGGACGAGGTCGCCCTGGCCCGAGTCGACCGCGGAGTGCAGGACAGTACGGGCGTCCGCCGCGCTGCGGACGTCGAGGCGGCCCCCGACGACCAGCTCGGCGTGGTCGCCCCTGATGTACATATGCGCTCCCCGGGAGTGCTCGCGTTGCCCTGACGAACCATCGTGCTCAGTCGTGCTGTCCTGCCTGTCCGGATGAATCTCTCATCACAACTGACTGTTCGTCCCGCGGCGCGGTTGCCGTCTGTGAGCGAACCGATATCGAATTCACTCCTGCGGGTGACAGCGCGTCAGTCAGTTCAGTGCTTGTAGAAGCCCTGCCCGCTCTTGCGGCCGATGTCCCCCGCGTCCACCATGCGCCGCATCAGCTCCGGCGCGGCGAACTTCTCGTCCTGGGACTCGGTGTAGATGTTGTCCGTGGCGTGCAGCAGGATGTCCACGCCGGTCAGGTCCGCGGTGGCCAGGGGCCCCATGGCGTGTCCGAAGCCCAGCTTGCAGGCGATGTCGATGTCCTCGGCGGTGGCCACGCCGGACTCGTACAGCTTGGCCGCCTCGACCACCAGGGCGGTGATCAGGCGGGTGGTGACGAAGCCGGCCACGTCGCGGTTGACGACGATGCAGGTCTTGCCGACGCTCTCGGCGAACTCGCGGGCGGTGGCCAGCGTCTCGTCGCTGGTCTTGTGGCCGCGGACCAGCTCGCACAGCTGCATCATCGGCACCGGGGAGAAGAAGTGGGTGCCGACGACCTTCTCCGGGCGGCCGGTCACCGCCGCGATCTTGGTGATCGGGATGGCGGAGGTGTTCGACGCCAGCACGGCGTCGTCCTTCACCAGGCCGTCGAGCGTGCGGAAGATCTCCTGCTTGACGTCGACCTTCTCGAACACGGCCTCGACCACGACATCGGCGTCGGCGACCGCGTCGAGGTCCGTGGTGGTCGTGATCCGCTTCAGCGCCGCCTCGGCGTCCTGGGCGGCCAGCTTCCCCTTGGCGACGAACTTGTCGTACGACGCCTTGATGCCGTCCGTGCCCCGGGTCAGCGCCGCGTCGGTGACATCCCGCAGCACGACGTCCCAGCCCGCCTGGGCGGAGACCTGCGCGATCCCCGACCCCATGAGTCCGGCCCCGATGACGGCGAGCTTCCTGGCCACTGCTGTCCCCTAACGCCTGATGCCCTGTGATGTGACGCCGTGAATGCTGATTCGGCTCTCGGCCGGAGATTAGCGCCCATAAGGGCCGCGAGGGGGGCGAAGAGATGCGCGTCACGCCCCGTACGACGGACATCACATCGGCGGCCGGTCGCCGGGGAGTTGCGAAGCCCGCGCCGCGGTGCCGGGACGGGTTCCGGAGGGGGTGGATAGGCTCGGCGCATGGTCAATCTGACGCGCATCTACACCCGTACCGGGGACGACGGCACGACCGCCCTCGGCGACATGAGCCGCACGGTGAAGACCGACACGCGGATCGCCGCCTATGCCGACACCAACGAGGCCAACGCGGCGATCGGGGTGGCCATCGCGCTCGGCGCGCTCCCCGAGGAGGTGGTCAAGGTCCTCGTACGGGTGCAGAACGACCTGTTCGACGTGGGCGCCGACCTCGCCACCCCGGTCGTGGCGGAGCCGGAGCACCCGCCGCTGCGCGTCGAGCAGAGCTACATCGACAAGCTGGAGCAGGACTGCGACCGCTTCCTGGCCGACCTGGAGAAGCTGCGCAGCTTCATCCTGCCCGGCGGCACACCCGGCGCGGCGCTGCTGCACCAGGCGTGCACGGTGGTGCGGCGGGCCGAGCGGTCCACCTGGGCGGCGCTGGAGCGGCACGGCGACATCATGAACCCGCTCACGGCGACCTATCTCAACCGCCTGTCCGACCTGCTGTTCATCCTGGCGCGCACGGCGAACAAGGAGCTCGGCGACGTGCTCTGGGTGCCCGGCGAGAACCGCTGACCGCGGTGCGGGGGGGCCTGCTTTGGGCAGGCGCCCCCCCCCCGCTTCCCGCGCGGCTCAGGGCTTGGTGAGGGAGCGGGGCCGCTCCCCACGCGGCTCCCCACCCCGCTCGCCGTCCAGCTTCCCGCCCCACTCGCCGTCCATCCCCCGCTCCGCGGCGCGCTCCCCCTCCGCGTCGCGGCCCTTCGGCCGGGGCGGCCAGATCGCGTAGTACAGCGCCACCAGCAGGTGAATCCCGCCGATCCGCAGGGCCGTGGTCTGCGAGGCGCGCAGCGCCTCCGCGCGGTCCGCGTCGCCCACGAGCAGCACGCACCCCTGGAGCACGACCACGGCGACGACGACCGCGACGGCCGTCCGGAGCCAGAGCCGCCACTCGTGCCGCGCCCGGGCCCGCCCGTACTTCGGCGGCCCGGCCGGCGGCGGCCCGCCCGCGAAGCGGTGCCGGAACCGGGCGTCGCCCCACTTGATCAAGTAGTGGCCGTACCCCACGGAGAAGCCCAGATAGAGCGCGGCGAGCCCGTGCACCGCGGACGGCTCGGCGCCCCGCCGCAGATCGATGACGGTGGCGGCCAGCAGCACCAGGTCCACCACGGGGGTGAGCGCCAGCACCACCGCGCCGGTCCGGGGCATGCGCAGGGCGTAGCGCAGGCACAGGCCCGCGGCGAGGACCACCCAGAACGCCACCTCGCAGATGCCGATCAGCGCGACGATCACCACAGGCTCCTTCTTCGTCTCCCGGCTTCCGGCCGCCGACTTCCGGCTTCCGGGCTCCGGCGCTTCCCCCTGTTCGCGGGTCGGCGCGTTTGCCGTTCCCCCAGCCTTGCCGCCGTACGGCCGTGTCGCGTCGTCGCCGATGACGAATCGACACTGCACCCTTCGATGTAGCGGCCGTGATCCCATCGCCCCCGGGAGCGGAGGCGCCCGGCGCGCCCCGCCGTGTTTGATGGAGTCGTGTCCGCCGGTTGGTTCTCCCGCTTCGCCCTCCCCGCCCGCCCGCACCGCGGCGATGTCGTGATCGCCGCCGCCGGCCTGGCCGGGGGCCTGATCCTGTGGTCGCTGGACCTCTACTCGAACGCGCCCGTGAGGGGCGACCCGGGGGCCTGGCCCCTGGTCCCCCTGGTGGCGATGGTCTGCGCCGAGCTGCTGCGGCGCACCGCCCAGCCCTGGGCCCTGCTGCTGGCGACCGCCGCCCTGGTCGGCGACGTGGTGAACTGGTCCCTGGCGGCGACGGTGCTGATGTTCACCGACGTGGTCTACGCCGCCGTGCTCTACGGCAGGCCCTGGCTGGCCCGCCAGATCATCCCCATCTCCACGGTCGTCACCATCGGTGCCACCATCTCGGCGCTGGCCTTCTACCGGGACTCCGGGGCGCTGCTGTTGGGGCTGGTCGCCGGGCTGATCACCATCGCCCCGGCGTGGACCGGGGTGCTGGTGCGGCAGCACCGGCAGATCGCGGAGACCGAGCGGCTGCGGGCCGAGCAGACCGCGCTGCTGGCGGAGATGGACCGCAGGGAGGCGGTCGTCGCCGAGCGCTCCCGGATGGCCCGGGAGCTGCACGACATGGTGGCCAACCACCTGTCCGCGATCGCCATCCACTCCACCGCGGCGCTGTCCATCGGCGACCCGAAGGCCAGTACGGAGGCGCTCGGCGTCATCCGGGAGAACAGCGTGCAGGGGCTGGCCGAGATGCGCCGCCTGATCGGGCTGCTGCGGGACGGCGGCGGGGAGCGGGAGCCGGTGGCCGCGCCCACCCTCGACGCCCTCGACGCGCTGGTGGAACGGGCCCGCGCGGTCGGGGCGGAGAGCGGGCTGGAGTTCGCGCTGCGCGACGACCGGGGCCCGGGCCCGCTGTCGGCGCCGGTGGAGCTCGCGGCCTACCGCATCGTCCAGGAGTCGCTCACCAACGCGCTCAAGCACGCGGCCCCCGGCCCGGTGGACGTGGCGCTGGACCGCCGCGCCGACGGCCCGCTGATTGTCACCGTCACCAGCCCCTGCGCCGACCGGCCGGGCCCGCGGGCACCCGGCTCGGGCGCCGGCCTGGTCGGCATGCGGGAGCGGGTGGCCCTGCTCAGGGGGGAGCTGGAGGCGGGGCCGGTGCCGGGC
>NZ_JBPQTV010000178.1:0-12877 GCF_051386515.1 Streptomyces sp. URMC 123
CACCCCCGCTCCCACCCCCACGACCTTCGGCGCGGCCGCCCTGGCCGCGGCCGGTGACGCCGTACGGGCCGCCGACGTGGCCGGCACGGCATGGCACGTCGACGGCGCGACCGGCCGGCTCGTGGTCACCGCCGACTCCACCGTCTCCGCCGCGGAGATCGCCGCGATCGAGCGGGCGGCGGGCGCCAACGCCGCGGCGATCCGCGTCGAGCGCACCCCGGGCACCTTCAGCAAGCTCATCTCCGGCGGCGACGCCATCTACAGCGGCAACTCCCGCTGCTCACTGGGGTTCAACGTCCGCAGCGGCACCACGTACTACTTCCTCACCGCCGGGCACTGCACCGAGGGCGGCGGCACCTGGTACGCCGACGCCGGCCGGACCACCGTGCTCGGCACGGTCGCCGGCTCCAGCTTCCCCGGCAACGACTACGGCCTGGTGCGCTACACCAACACCTCGATCAGCAAGCCGGGCACGGTCGGCAACCAGGACATCACCAGCGCCGCCAACGCCACGGTCGGGATGTCGGTCACCCGCCGGGGCAGCACCACCGGCACCCACAGCGGCACGGTCACCGGCCTCAACGCCACGGTCAACTACGGCGGCGGCGACATCGTCTCCGGCCTGATCCGCACCAATGTGTGCGCCCAGCCCGGCGACAGCGGCGGCCCGCTCTACTCCGGCACCCGCGCCATCGGGCTCACCTCGGGCGGCAGCGGCAACTGCTCCACCGGCGGCACCACCTTCTTCCAGCCGGTCACCGAGGCGCTGAGCGCGTACGGCGTGAGCGTGTACTGACCCGCCGGCCCCCACCGGCTCGTACCGGCCGTCCCGATCGGCTCACCGGCCGGTTGCGGTCAGCGCTCCCGCCCGCGTCTCGCCCCCGGCCTCGCCCGATCCCCGCCCGACCCGGGCCGGGGTCGGGCGAGGCACGTTTTCCGGAATCATGGACTCGAGGTGTACGGCAGTCGAGGGCAGCTTGTGCGGCGGCGGTGACCGGCGCTGATGTCCGCTGTACCGTTGAAGTACCGCTTGAAAGCGGAAGCAGCGGCGCCGGCGACGGCGGCGCCCACGGTGATGCGGACGGCAGGTGGCCGCGATGCTCGAGGAGCTCATCACAGCGGGAACGGCGGCGGTGGCCGCGGGCGGGGTGTACGTGCTGGCCGCGGCCCGGGTGGTCAAGCAGTACGAGCGGGGCGTGGTCTTCCGGCTGGGCCGGCTGCGCGGTCCGGTCCGCGGGCCCGGCTTCACCATGATCATGCCAGTGATCGACCGGCTCCGTAAGGTCAACATGCAGATCGTCACCATGCCGGTGCCCGGCCAGGAGGGCATCACCCGGGACAATGTGACGGTCCGCGTCGACGCCGTCGTCTACTTCAAGGTCGTGGACGCCGCCGACGCCATCGTGCAGGTCGAGGACTACCGCTTCGCCGTCTCCCAGATGGCCCAGACCTCCCTGCGCTCGATCATCGGCAAGAGCGACCTGGACGATCTGCTCTCCAACCGGGAGAAGCTCAACCAGGGCCTGGAGCTGATGATCGACAGCCCGGCCATCGGCTGGGGCGTGCAGATCGACCGGGTCGAGATCAAGGACGTCTCGCTGCCGGAGAGCATGAAGCGCTCGATGGCCCGGCAGGCCGAGGCCGCCCGCGACCGCCGCGCCCGGGTGATCAACGCCGACGCGGAGCTGCAGGCGTCGAAGAAGCTGGCCGAGGCGGCCCAGCAGATGGCCGACACGCCGGCGGCGCTCCAACTGCGGCTGCTCCAGACGGTGGTGGCGGTGGCCGCGGAGAAGAACTCGACGCTCGTGCTGCCGTTCCCGGTGGAGCTGCTGCGCTTCCTGGAGCGGGCCCATCAGGGGCCCCCGGGCGCCTCGGCGCCGCCGGCGGCCGCGTCCCCGCCGGGCGCCGGGGCGCCCGCCGCGGAGCCCGCGCCGGCGCGCGAGGTGCCGGCCGCGGAGGAGTCCCCGGCCGTGTCGGCCGCGGAGGAGCCACCGGCCGTGGCGGCCTCCGGGGACGAGCCACCGGCCGTGACGTCGGCCGCGGAGGAACGGCGGCTCGGCGAGGTGACGTTCGACGAGGTACCGCTGGAGGACGTGCCGCTCGACGGGGCGTCCGGGGGCGAGCCGCCGCCGGAGGAGCGCGGCGGTTCGCCGGAGGGCCGCTGAGGCCGGCCGCCCTCGCCGGAGGTCCGTCCGCGCCTGGAGGGAGGAGCCCGTCACCCGGCTCCCGCCCCCGTACGCCTCGTACGCCTCGTACGCGTCGTTACCGGCCAGCCGTGATGGCGGCCGGGGCAGGCCGCGGGACCGCGAACCGTATACGCCCCGGCGCGCACGGCGAGTTGGCCCCCCGATCCGACCGGCGCGCGAAACACCGCGGTGTGCTCCGGTTCGTCGTCCGCACGACCTGAAGAAGACCTTGTGCGCCCCGGAACGGGCTCGGAATACTCGGGGAATCCCTGGTCATGGCCCGGCCCGCGCGGCCGTGGCACCCCCGTGGCCGGGTGACTCCCCCGGGTCCCGACGCCGTACGGCAGGGCCCCGCCCCCACCGGAGGTCCTGGCGTGAAGCACCGTCGGATGTCCCGGCGCCGGCCGGCCGGACCGCTGGCCGCCGGCGCGGCCGTGGTCCTCGGCCTGGCGCTGCCCCTCGCCCTCGCGACCACCGGGGCGGGGCCGATGCCGCACCCGAACGCCGAACTGGCCGAGGCCCGCAGAACCCTGGCCGAGCGAGCCGCCGTGCCCGGCACCTCCTGGTCGGTCGACCCGCGGATCGGCAAGGTCGTGGTGACGGCCGACCGTACGGTCGGAGGGGAGCGGCTGGCGCGGCTGGAGCGGGTCGTGGCCGGCCTGGGCGGGCGGGCCGTACTCCGGCGCACCCCGGGGGAGTTCACGGCCTTCCTGGCGGGCGGGGACGGCGTGCACAGCGGCGCCGGGCGCTGCTCCGTCGGCTTCAATGTGACCGCCGGCGGGCGGTCCGGCTTCCTCACCGCCGGCCACTGCGGGCGGCGGGGCAGCGCCTGGTCCCCCCGGCCGGGTTCGGCGCCGGTCGGCGTGATGACGGTGTCCGGCTTTCCCGGTGACGACTTCGGCCTGGTCACCTACGCGGACCGGGGCGAGCGGCCGAGCGCGGTCACCCTGCACGGCCGGGGCGTCCAGCCCATCGCACGGGCGGGAGAGGCGGCCCTCGGCCAGCGGGTCCGCAGCAGCGGTGCCACCAGTGGGGTCCGGGAGGGCGTGGTCACCGGGCTCGGTGAGACGGTGAACTACCCCCAGGGTTCTGTCAGCGGCCTGATCAAAACCTCGATCTGTGCCGGACCGGGCGACAGCGGCGGTCCCCTCTTCGCGGGCGACACGGCGCTCGGGCTGGTCTCCGGCGGGGTCGGCGACTGCTCCTCCGGCGGTACGACGTTCTTCCAGCCGGTGACGGAGGCGCTGCGGGAGGTGGGGGCGAGGATCGGCTGAGCGCGCCGTCGTGGGCGGTTCTTCCGGCTCGCGGCGGGGCGTTCACGGGCCGGGCATGCCGTCGGCCCCTGGACACCTCAGCTCAGCAGTGTCCAGGGGCCGACGCCGTCACCCCCAGGCCCCCCACGGCCCCGAGAGCTCCGGGCTCACATTGGTCTGTGCGTTGCGGTCCGCGAGGTCCGCGCGATGGTGATCCCCTCGGGGATCGGGTCGGTCGAGGATCGGGCCTGTCCCGGGCCCGCTCCGACCGGCGTCAGATGGCGAAGATGTGTCCCGTGGCCCCCTCCATCACGCAGGAGTTCGGGAAGGTGTGCGTGAAGGAGACCCGTCGGCCTTCCCAGACGCCGCTCATCGTCGTCACGACCGGGTCCCAGATCTTGGTGCAGATCCGTCCGGGCGCGGTGTCCACCAGCGTCCCCAGGTCCCCGTTGACGTGGCGCAGCTCCGCGCACGCCGCTCGGGGGTTCGGGTGGTCGCCGGCAGGGGCCGGGCTGCACCGCAGCGTCGCGGCGCGTTCGACGGGCGCGTAGTCGGGGTTGTCGCCATGTCCGACGGTGAGCACCAGAGCCGACGGCGCGTACAGCGTGGTCGACTCCGCGGGAGCTGCCTTTGCCGTGCCCGCGACCCCGGCGAGGGCGCATGCCGTGAGGGCAGCTCCCACTCCGAACGTCCTTATGGTGCACCGCATTTCGAACACTCCTTTGTGTCGGGTGGCAGATACCGGACGGGAGTCTTGCTCAAGCGAACGGCGAATGCACGTCGAACGATCACTTCCGGTCACTGAGGGCGATCGTGCGGTGGCTTGTTGTGGCGTTCGGGCTGCTGGGAGCGGGTGTGGGGACATCGTGAAGGGCGTCCACCATATGGACAAAAGTTCCTCGTTCAAGCCAGAACTTGTTTTTGACCTGCGGAAACGCGGGGCCGGGTCCATCAAGGGCCGAGCCATCTCGACTGGAAAGCGTCGGTGGCGCTCGACTCATGTTGCATCTGCCGTGCGCCGAGGGGCCCTTGGGCGCATCGGTGTCGAAATTGCGGCCGCGTATGAGTACACGCACCACGGGCCCGAAAGGTTCACTCCGCGGACGTTCGAGTCCGGGGAACGGGACCGCGCGACCGGGCCGGCGGTCAGTCCGGCAGATGCAGATACGGGCGGCCCCGGCGGAACGCGGCCACCCCGAGGGCCACGGCCGTGGCCCCCACCGCCCAGCCGGAGAGCACCAGCAGCGGGCAGGTCACCGCGTTGCCCTGGAAGTACGCGATCGAGCGCGCCGTCCAGGTGCCAGCCCCCGTCGGCAGCGCGGGCCCGATCGCCCGCCAGAAGTCCGGCAGCAGCGGATACGGGTACGCGCCGCCCGCGCTCGGATTGCCCAGCACCACCACGAGCAGGATCGCCAGCCCGATGCCCACCGTTCCCGCGATGCCCTGGCAGGCCAGGGTGATCGCGCCCACCGCGAACACCAGCAGGGCGCCCAGCCCCCACAGCGCGACGACCTTGCCCGGCAGGGCGTCCAGGATCGGCCCGGCGATCAGCGCGCCACCGAGCCCGCCGAGCACCGCGTAGACCGCCAGCACCGCCAGGCGCAGCAGGGCGCGCCGCAGGTTCGCCGGGCGCGCGCCGGCGCTGATCGCCAGAATCGCGGCGCACAGATAGCCGCCCACGCACCAGCCCACGACCAGGTAGAACGACGACAGGCCGCGACTGTCGCCGTCGTGCGCCGGCGCGACGTCCTCGACCCGTACGGTGCGCTGCTGCGCCTTCTCCGCCTGGCCGATCACGCTCTCCAGCGCCTGGGCGAGGGAGGCGCCCCCGCCGGACGCCACCAGCAGGGTGTCGGTGGTCCCGCGCGGATCGATCACCAGCGCGCCGTCGATCTCCCGGTTCGCGATCCGGTGCCGGGCGTCCGCCACGTCCCGCGCCCCGTGCGTCGCCTCCAGGGGCTCGCCCGGCAGCGCTTGCAGCCGCTCCACCGCCGTGCCGCGGACCTGGTCCGGGGCGACCACGGCCATGGGGATGCGGTGCGGCTGGGGCCGGTGGAACGCGCCGATGTAGGAGGTGATGAAGGCGAGTTGCAGCACGAGGACGCCGAGGACGAGGAGGGCGGCGCGGACCGACACGGCGCCGCGGATTTCTTCGAGAAATCCGCGGCGGTGGGTGTGCGCGGGTTTGCCTTGGTGGTTCGCGGGGGCGCCGCGGTGGGCGTGTGCGGGTTCGCCTCGATGGCTCGCGGGTTCGCCGCGGTGGGCGTTCGCGGGGTCGCCGTTGTGGTGGTTCGCGGGTTCGCCGCGGCGGGCGTTCGCGGGGTCGCCGCCGCGCGGGGCGTCGGGGGTGTCGCCTGTGGGGATCATGTCGGCCCTCTCGTCCCTCGGGTCGCCGCGGCTCGCTTGTTTTCCACGGTGCGGGTGGGGGCTGCGGGGCGCAGTCGGATAAGGCCGAACGGGTTAACTGCGCGTGGCTTTTTGCGCGACGTCCCCTCCGGGGTGGTTGGCGCGACGTCCACGTTGTGGGTTGTCCGTGACGTGACCGTCGCCCTCCGGGCGGGTTGGCCCGACGTTCCCTGTGCGGTGTCCGCGATGTGAGCGAACGCCGTTTTCCGGCCTTCGGCCGGGGCCTTTGCCTGCCCCTTCGGGGCAGGGCGCCACCCCTTCCCCGGCCTTCGGCCGGGGAAATGACCCCGTCCCTTCGGGGCGGACCACTCCCAAGGCCGGGGAGCTTTTCCCGCGCCGTCGGCGCGGGGGTGGGTGGTTGCGGTCGTGCGCTCTGTTCGTGGGTGGGTCGGCGCCGCGCCGGGGTACCTCCTCGGCGGCGCACGTGCACCTTTGTTCTTCGGCTCTCCCTGGAGAGATGTGCGCCGCGCTGCGGGGGCACCCCGCTACGTCCCCTCCGGTGGCATAGGCGCACAAAGCGGAGTGGGGGGTTACACGCTCCCTGCGCGCGGGGCCGGGCCATGACCCGCGACCTGCTGCCCGCAAACGGCTCCGGCTTCGCCGGAGAAAGAAACCGGCGGGAGGCCGACGGACGGCCGCAACCACCGATGGTTATTCACCCCCACTGCGGGCGCGCCGCTGACGAGAGCCGAGGGGACGTGGCGGGGTGCCCCCGCAGCGCGGCGCACATCTCTCCAGGGAGAGCCGAAGAACAAAGGTGCACGTGCGCCGCCGAGGAGGTACCCCGGCGCGGCGCCGACCCACCCACGAACAGAGCGCACGACCGCAACCACCCACCCCCGCGCCGAAGGCGCGGGAAAAGCTCCCCGGCCTTGGGAGTGGTCCGCCCCGAAGGGACGGGGTCATTTCCCCGGCCGAAGGCCGGGGAAGGGGTGGCGCCCTGCCCCGAAGGGGCAGGCAAAGGCCCCGGCCGAAGGCCGGAAAACGGCGTTCGCTCACATCGCGGACACCGCACAGGGAACGTCGGGCCAACCCGCCCGGAGGGCGACGGTCACGTCACGGACAACCCACAACGTGGACGTCGCGCCAACCACCCCGGAGGGGACGTCGCGCAAAAAGCCACGCGCAGTTAACCCGTTCGGCCTTATCCGACTGCGCCCCGCAGCCCCCACCCGCACCGTGGAAAACAAGCGAGCCGCGGCGACCCGAGGGACGAGAGGGCCGACATGATCCCCACAGGCGACACCCCCGACGCCCCGCGCGGCGGCGACCCCGCGAACGCCCGCCGCGGCGAACCCGCGAACCACCACAACGGCGACCCCGCGAACGCCCACCGCGGCGAACCCGCGAGCCATCGAGGCGAACCCGCACACGCCCACCGCGGCGCCCCCGCGAACCACCAAGGCAAACCCGCGCACACCCACCGCCGCGGATTTCTCGAAGAAATCCGCGGCGCCGTGTCGGTCCGCGCCGCCCTCCTCGTCCTCGGCGTCCTCGTGCTGCAACTCGCCTTCATCACCTCCTACATCGGCGCGTTCCACCGGCCCCAGCCGCACCGCATCCCCATGGCCGTGGTCGCCCCGGACCAGGTCCGCGGCACGGCGGTGGAGCGGCTGCAAGCGCTGCCGGGCGAGCCCCTGGAGGCGACGCACGGGGCGCGGGACGTGGCGGACGCCCGGCACCGGATCGCGAACCGGGAGATCGACGGCGCGCTGGTGATCGATCCGCGCGGGACCACCGACACCCTGCTGGTGGCGTCCGGCGGGGGCGCCTCCCTCGCCCAGGCGCTGGAGAGCGTGATCGGCCAGGCGGAGAAGGCGCAGCAGCGCACCGTACGGGTCGAGGACGTCGCGCCGGCGCACGACGGCGACAGTCGCGGCCTGTCGTCGTTCTACCTGGTCGTGGGCTGGTGCGTGGGCGGCTATCTGTGCGCCGCGATTCTGGCGATCAGCGCCGGCGCGCGCCCGGCGAACCTGCGGCGCGCCCTGCTGCGCCTGGCGGTGCTGGCGGTCTACGCGGTGCTCGGCGGGCTCGGTGGCGCGCTGATCGCCGGGCCGATCCTGGACGCCCTGCCGGGCAAGGTCGTCGCGCTGTGGGGGCTGGGCGCCCTGCTGGTGTTCGCGGTGGGCGCGATCACCCTGGCCTGCCAGGGCATCGCGGGAACGGTGGGCATCGGGCTGGCGATCCTGCTCGTGGTGGTGCTGGGCAATCCGAGCGCGGGCGGCGCGTACCCGTATCCGCTGCTGCCGGACTTCTGGCGGGCGATCGGGCCCGCGCTGCCGACGGGGGCTGGCACCTGGACGGCGCGCTCGATCGCGTACTTCCAGGGCAACGCGGTGACCTGCCCGCTGCTGGTGCTCTCCGGCTGGGCGGTGGGGGCCACGGCCGTGGCCCTCGGGGTGGCCGCGTTCCGCCGGGGCCGCCCGTATCTGCATCTGCCGGACTGACCGCCGGCCCGGTCGCGCGGTCCCGTTCCCCGGACTCGAACGTCCGCGGAGTGAACCTTTCGGGCCCGTGGTGCGTGTACTCATACGCGGCCGCAATTTCGACACCGATGCGCCCAAGGGCCCCTCGGCGCACGGCAGATGCAACATGAGTCGAGCGCCACCGACGCTTTCCAGTCGAGATGGCTCGGCCCTTGATGGACCCGGCCCCGCGTTTCCGCAGGTCAAAAACAAGTTCTGGCTTGAACGAGGAACTTTTGTCCATATGGTGGACGCCCTTCACGATGTCCCCACACCCGCTCCCAGCAGCCCGAACGCCACAACAAGCCACCGCACGATCGCCCTCAGTGACCGGAAGTGATCGTTCGACGTGCATTCGCCGTTCGCTTGAGCAAGACTCCCGTCCGGTATCTGCCACCCGACACAAAGGAGTGTTCGAAATGCGGTGCACCATAAGGACGTTCGGAGTGGGAGCTGCCCTCACGGCATGCGCCCTCGCCGGGGTCGCGGGCACGGCAAAGGCAGCTCCCGCGGAGTCGACCACGCTGTACGCGCCGTCGGCTCTGGTGCTCACCGTCGGACATGGCGACAACCCCGACTACGCGCCCGTCGAACGCGCCGCGACGCTGCGGTGCAGCCCGGCCCCTGCCGGCGACCACCCGAACCCCCGAGCGGCGTGCGCGGAGCTGCGCCACGTCAACGGGGACCTGGGGACGCTGGTGGACACCGCGCCCGGACGGATCTGCACCAAGATCTGGGACCCGGTCGTGACGACGATGAGCGGCGTCTGGGAAGGCCGACGGGTCTCCTTCACGCACACCTTCCCGAACTCCTGCGTGATGGAGGGGGCCACGGGACACATCTTCGCCATCTGACGCCGGTCGGAGCGGGCCCGGGACAGGCCCGATCCTCGACCGACCCGATCCCCGAGGGGATCACCATCGCGCGGACCTCGCGGACCGCAACGCACAGACCAATGTGAGCCCGGAGCTCTCGGGGCCGTGGGGGGCCTGGGGGTGACGGCGTCGGCCCCTGGACACTGCTGAGCTGAGGTGTCCAGGGGCCGACGGCATGCCCGGCCCGTGAACGCCCCGCCGCGAGCCGGAAGAACCGCCCACGACGGCGCGCTCAGCCGATCCTCGCCCCCACCTCCCGCAGCGCCTCCGTCACCGGCTGGAAGAACGTCGTACCGCCGGAGGAGCAGTCGCCGACCCCGCCGGAGACCAGCCCGAGCGCCGTGTCGCCCGCGAAGAGGGGACCGCCGCTGTCGCCCGGTCCGGCACAGATCGAGGTTTTGATCAGGCCGCTGACAGAACCCTGGGGGTAGTTCACCGTCTCACCGAGCCCGGTGACCACGCCCTCCCGGACCCCACTGGTGGCACCGCTGCTGCGGACCCGCTGGCCGAGGGCCGCCTCTCCCGCCCGTGCGATGGGCTGGACGCCCCGGCCGTGCAGGGTGACCGCGCTCGGCCGCTCGCCCCGGTCCGCGTAGGTGACCAGGCCGAAGTCGTCACCGGGAAAGCCGGACACCGTCATCACGCCGACCGGCGCCGAACCCGGCCGGGGGGACCAGGCGCTGCCCCGCCGCCCGCAGTGGCCGGCGGTGAGGAAGCCGGACCGCCCGCCGGCGGTCACATTGAAGCCGACGGAGCAGCGCCCGGCGCCGCTGTGCACGCCGTCCCCGCCCGCCAGGAAGGCCGTGAACTCCCCCGGGGTGCGCCGGAGTACGGCCCGCCCGCCCAGGCCGGCCACGACCCGCTCCAGCCGCGCCAGCCGCTCCCCTCCGACCGTACGGTCGGCCGTCACCACGACCTTGCCGATCCGCGGGTCGACCGACCAGGAGGTGCCGGGCACGGCGGCTCGCTCGGCCAGGGTTCTGCGGGCCTCGGCCAGTTCGGCGTTCGGGTGCGGCATCGGCCCCGCCCCGGTGGTCGCGAGGGCGAGGGGCAGCGCCAGGCCGAGGACCACGGCCGCGCCGGCGGCCAGCGGTCCGGCCGGCCGGCGCCGGGACATCCGACGGTGCTTCACGCCAGGACCTCCGGTGGGGGCGGGGCCCTGCCGTACGGCGTCGGGACCCGGGGGAGTCACCCGGCCACGGGGGTGCCACGGCCGCGCGGGCCGGGCCATGACCAGGGATTCCCCGAGTATTCCGAGCCCGTTCCGGGGCGCACAAGGTCTTCTTCAGGTCGTGCGGACGACGAACCGGAGCACACCGCGGTGTTTCGCGCGCCGGTCGGATCGGGGGGCCAACTCGCCGTGCGCGCCGGGGCGTATACGGTTCGCGGTCCCGCGGCCTGCCCCGGCCGCCATCACGGCTGGCCGGTAACGACGCGTACGAGGCGTACGAGGCGTACGGGGGCGGGAGCCGGGTGACGGGCTCCTCCCTCCAGGCGCGGACGGACCTCCGGCGAGGGCGGCCGGCCTCAGCGGCCCTCCGGCGAACCGCCGCGCTCCTCCGGCGGCGGCTCGCCCCCGGACGCCCCGTCGAGCGGCACGTCCTCCAGCGGTACCTCGTCGAACGTCACCTCGCCGAGCCGCCGTTCCTCCGCGGCCGACGTCACGGCCGGTGGCTCGTCCCCGGAGGCCGCCACGGCCGGTGGCTCCTCCGCGGCCGACACGGCCGGGGACTCCTCCGCGGCCGGCACCTCGCGCGCCGGCGCGGGCTCCGCGGCGGGCGCCCCGGCGCCCGGCGGGGACGCGGCCGCCGGCGGCGCCGAGGCGCCCGGGGGCCCCTGATGGGCCCGCTCCAGGAAGCGCAGCAGCTCCACCGGGAACGGCAGCACGAGCGTCGAGTTCTTCTCCGCGGCCACCGCCACCACCGTCTGGAGCAGCCGCAGTTGGAGCGCCGCCGGCGTGTCGGCCATCTGCTGGGCCGCCTCGGCCAGCTTCTTCGACGCCTGCAGCTCCGCGTCGGCGTTGATCACCCGGGCGCGGCGGTCGCGGGCGGCCTCGGCCTGCCGGGCCATCGAGCGCTTCATGCTCTCCGGCAGCGAGACGTCCTTGATCTCGACCCGGTCGATCTGCACGCCCCAGCCGATGGCCGGGCTGTCGATCATCAGCTCCAGGCCCTGGTTGAGCTTCTCCCGGTTGGAGAGCAGATCGTCCAGGTCGCTCTTGCCGATGATCGAGCGCAGGGAGGTCTGGGCCATCTGGGAGACGGCGAAGCGGTAGTCCTCGACCTGCACGATGGCGTCGGCGGCGTCCACGACCTTGAAGTAGACGACGGCGTCGACGCGGACCGTCACATTGTCCCGGGTGATGCCCTCCTGGCCGGGCACCGGCATGGTGACGATCTGCATGTTGACCTTACGGAGCCGGTCGATCACTGGCATGATCATGGTGAAGCCGGGCCCGCGGACCGGACCGCGCAGCCGGCCCAGCCGGAAGACCACGCCCCGCTCGTACTGCTTGACCACCCGGGCCGCGGCCAGCACGTACACCCCGCCCGCGGCCACCGCCGCCGTTCCCGCTGTGATGAGCTCCTCGAGCATCGCGGCCACCTGCCGTCCGCATCACCGTGGGCGCCGCCGTCGCCGGCGCCGCTGCTTCCGCTTTCAAGCGGTACTTCAACGGTACAGCGGACATCAGCGCCGGTCACCGCCGCCGCACAAGCTGCCCTCGACTGCCGTACACCTCGAGTCCATGATTCCGGAAAACGTGCCTCGCCCGACCCCGGCCCGGGTCGGGCGGGGATCGGGCGAGGCCGGGGGCGAGACGCGGGCGGGAGCGCTGACCGCAACCGGCCGGTGAGCCGATCGGGACGGCCGGTACGAGCCGGTGGGGGCCGGCGGGTCAGTACACGCTCACGCCGTACGCGCTCAGCGCCTCGGTGACCGGCTGGAAGAAGGTGGTGCCGCCGGTGGAGCAGTTGCCGCTGCCGCCCGAGGTGAGCCCGATGGCGCGGGTGCCGGAGTAGAGCGGGCCGCCGCTGTCGCCGGGCTGGGCGCACACATTGGTGCGGATCAGGCCGGAGACGATGTCGCCGCCGCCGTAGTTGACCGTGGCGTTGAGGCCGGTGACCGTGCCGCTGTGGGTGCCGGTGGTGCTGCCCCGGCGGGTGACCGACATCCCGACCGTGGCGTTGGCGGCGCTGGTGATGTCCTGGTTGCCGACCGTGCCCGGCTTGCTGATCGAGGTGTTGGTGTAGCGCACCAGGCCGTAGTCGTTGCCGGGGAAGCTGGAGCCGGCGACCGTGCCGAGCACGGTGGTCCGGCCGGCGTCGGCGTACCAGGTGCCGCCGCCCTCGGTGCAGTGCCCGGCGGTGAGGAAGTAGTACGTGGTGCCGCTGCGGACGTTGAACCCCAGTGAGCAGCGGGAGTTGCCGCTGTAGATGGCGTCGCCGCCGGAGATGAGCTTGCTGAAGGTGCCCGGGGTGCGCTCGACGCGGATCGCCGCGGCGTTGGCGCCCGCCGCCCGCTCGATCGCGGCGATCTCCGCGGCGGAGACGGTGGAGTCGGCGGTGACCACGAGCCGGCCGGTCGCGCCGTCGACGTGCCATGCCGTGCCGGCCACGTCGGCGGCCCGTACGGCGTCACCGGCCGCGGCCAGGGCGGCCGCGCCGAAGGTCGTGGGGGTGGGAGCGGGGGTG
>NZ_JBPQTV010000179.1:0-12787 GCF_051386515.1 Streptomyces sp. URMC 123
GGGCCCCGCGCCGGCAACGCACCCTGAGCAAGGGGCCGTTCCGGGGGCGGTCGACGGTGACCGGCGATGTCGCTTCTTGCAGCAAGCCCTCAGGGGCCCGCCGCTGGCGAGACCGTACGAGCCGCGACCAGCGAGGTCAAGGCCGAGGACACGGTCCGGTCACAGCCTGGAAACCTCGCCGTTTTCTTTCTGCAAGGTCTTTCGCAAGGGATTGCAGCGCTGCTACGTTCCTCCCCAGCCCGGGCCGCCTGGGGACAGGCGGCGCCGACAACCCCTTTCCTTTTCCTGGTCGACCGGGCCTTCCCTCACAAGGAGCATCCATATGCGAAGAGGCATATCGGTCGCTGCCACGGTCGGCGCGCTGGCACTGGCGGCGACGGCGTGCGGCGGTGGCAGCGGTTCGGACGGCGGCGACGGCTCCAGGGCCGCCAAGGACCCCGGCAGCGTGACCGGCACGGTCACCTGGTGGGACACCTCCAACGAGGCGGAGGGCCCGGCGTACAAGAAGCTGATCCAGGACTTCCAGGCGCAGTACCCGAAGATCAAGGTCGAGCACGTCCCGGTCTCCTTCGACGCGGCCGAGCAGAAGTTCAAGACGGCCGCCCAGTCCGGCAAGGGCGCCCCCGATGTGCTGCGCACCGACGTGGGCTGGACGGCGGGGTTCGCCAACCTCCACTACCTCCAGCCGCTGGACGGCACCGTCGCCCTGGACAACGCGGGCGACTTCCTCGACGGCCCGATGGCGACCGCCAAGTACAAGGGCCAGACCGTCGGGGTGCCGCAGGTGACCGACACCCTCGCGCTGCTGTACAACAAGGAGCTCTTCGAGCGGGCGGGCATCGCCAAGCCCCCGACCACCTGGGCCGAGTTCACCGAGACCGCGAAGACCATCAAGGAGAGGACCGGGGTCGCGGGCACCCAGCTCAACCCCGAGGGCTACTTCTCGCTGCCGTTCCTCTACGGGGAGGGCGGCGACATGCTCGACGTGGACAACAAGAAGATCACCGTCAACTCGCCGCAGGCCGTCAAGGGCATCGAGACCGCCCTGGAGCTGGTGAACTCCGGTGTCTCGCTGAAGCCCGCCACCACCGACGGCTACACCACCATGCAGACGGCCTTCAAGGACGGCAAGGTCGCCATGGTGATCAACGGCCCCTGGTCGACCGCGGACGACTTCTCCGGCGCGGCCTTCAAGGACAAGGCCAACCTGGGCATCGCCCCGGTCCCCGGCGCCGCGGCCGGCAAGGGCGCGGCCCCCATCGGCGGCCACAACTACACGGTGTACCGGGGCTCCAAGAACAAGGACGCCGCCTATCTCTTCGTGAAGTTCATGACCTCCGCCAAGAGCCAGGAGTACACCGCCACCGAGCTGGGCACCCTGCCGACCCGTAAGTCCGCCTACACCGAGAAGGTGCTGGCAGACCCGGTGAAGAAGGCGTTCCAGGAGGCGCTGAACAGCTCCAGGGCGCGCCCGATGATCCCGGGCGTCGGCGATCTGTTCGTCTCCTTCGACCAGCACTACGTCAAGGTGCTGCGCGGCCAGCTCTCCCCGAAGGAGGGCATGGACGCCCTGGCCCAGGACTGGCGGAGCAAGCTGCTCAAGGACTACCGGATCGACGGGTCATGACGACGGCCGTCCGCCGGCCCGCCGTGGGCCACGAGTCGGGGAAGCGCGAGCGCCCCGGGCTCGTGGCCCGGGCGCGCCGCTCCCTCAGTACCCACTGGTACGCGTGGGCGATGGTCCTGCCGGTGGTCACCGTGCTGGCGGTGCTCGTCGGCATTCCGCTGGGCCGCGGGATCTATCTGTCGTTCACCGACGCCAACGAGGCCAATGTGGCCCGCACCATCGGTGACTTCGAGGTGCCGGCGACGTACTCCTTCGTCGGGCTCGACAACTACTGGAACATCCTCTCCGGCAAGGAGGGGTCGTTCTATCCGCGGCTCACCTGGACCGTGCTGTGGACGGCCAGCTGTGTGTTCCTGCACTACACCATCGGGCTCGGGCTCGCGCTGCTGCTCAACCGGGCGGTGCGCGGCCGCTCCCTGTACCGGGTGCTGCTGGTGCTGCCGTGGGCGGTGCCGGCGTTCGTGGCCGCCTTCGCCTGGCGGCTGATGTACAACAGCCAGAACGGGGTGTTCAACACCCTGCTGGCGAAGGTCGGCATGGGCCCGGTGGACTGGCTCGGCGACCCCTTCATGCAGAAGGTGTCGGTCGTGGCGGTCAACACCTGGCTGGGCGTGCCGTTCATGATGGTGGCGATCCTGGGCGGGCTGCAGTCCATCCCCCGGGAGCTGCACGAGGCCGCCGAGATGGACGGCGCCAGTGCCTGGCAGCGGTTCCGCCATGTCACCCTGCCCGGGCTGCGGCCGGTGAGCAGCACCATCGTGCTGCTCGGCACGATCTGGACCTTCAACATGTTCCCGATCATCTATCTGGTGATCGGGCAGGCCGGCGGCACCGAGAGCGAGATCCTGGTGACCTACGCCTACCGGCTCGCCTTCCAGGGGGTGCGGGACTACGCGGGCTCGGCCTCGTACGGCATCGTGATCCTCTCCCTGCTGCTGGTGTTCTCCGTGTTCTACCGCCGGATGCTCGGCCGCCAGGAGGAGGCCCGATGAGCGCGACCCCCACCCCCGTCAGGGCGCCGGGCCGGGTGCGCCGGCGCGAGGAGCGCTCGCCGCTCGCCTCCGTCGCACTGCACGCCACGCTGATCCTGGCGTCGCTGATCGCCCTCTTTCCGGTGATCTTCATCGTGCTGGTCTCGCTGCGCGGCGAGAACGGCTGGACGCACCCGACGGAGCTGTCCGGCTTCTCGCTGGAGAACTACACCCGGGTGCTGGGCGAGACCGAGTTCGGCACCTGGTTCCTCAACTCGCTGGTGGTCGCCGGGGGCACCACGCTGGTCGGCGTGCTGATCTCCGCCAGCGCGGGTTACGCGGTGTCCCGGCTGCGCTTCCCGGGCCTGCGGCCGCTGATGTGGTCGTTCCTGGTGTTCCAGATGTTCCCGGTGGCGGTGCTGATCGTGCCGCTCTACAACATCCTCGGCACGCTGGGCCTGCTGGACAGCTACGGCGGTCTGATCCTCACCTACTGCTCGGTGGCGGTGCCGTTCTGCGCCTGGATGCTCAAGGGCTATTTCGACACCATCCCGGCGGAGATCGACGAGGCCGGCCGGGTCGACGGGCTCAGCCCGTTCGGCACCTTCTGGCGGCTGATCCTGCCGCTGGCCCGCCCCGGCCTGGCGGTCACCGCGTTCTACACCTTCCTCACCGCGTGGAGCGAGGTGGCCTTCGCCACCCAGTTCATGTCCAGCGAGAACAGCTACACCCTGGCGGTGGGGCTGCAGACCTTCATCGGCCCGCACCGGGCCGAGTGGGGCCTGATGACCGCCTCCTCGGTGCTGATCACCATCCCCGCGGGGCTGATGTTCTTCTTCGCCCAGCGGCACCTGGTCGCCGGACTCACCGCGGGCGGCACCAAGGGTTGATCTTTTACGTCACCGGTCCGCGCACGGCGCGTTGACCCCTTTGACCCGCGTGAATCGTCCGACGCGCCCGGCCCCGTCCGGACCGTCGCCTCTGTTGCCCCCTTCGATGGGCCTACCCGATAGGGAACGTACATGACCCAGGAGCTCGCCCCCGCAGTTCGCGACCAGGCCGCAGCGCACTCCTCCGGCTGGTGGCGCAGCGCCGTCATCTACCAGGTGTACGTGCGTTCGTTCGCCGACAGCGACGGCGACGGCATCGGCGACCTGCGGGGCGTTCGCGAGCGGCTGCCCTACCTGGCCGACCTGGGGGTGGACGCCGTCTGGCTGACCCCTTTCTACGCCTCCCCGCAGGCCGACGGCGGCTACGACGTGGCCGACTACCGGGCGGTGGACCCGCTGTTCGGCGATCTGTCGGACGCCGACGACCTGGTGCGCGCCGCGCACGGCCTGGGGCTGAAGGTGATCGTGGACATCGTCCCGAACCACACCTCGGACCGGCACATCTGGTTCCGGCAGGCGCTGGCGGAGGGCCCGGGCGGCCCGGCCCGCGCCCGCTACCACTTCCGGCCGGGGCGGGGCGCGGACGGAGAACTGCCGCCCAACGACTGGGAGTCGGTGTTCGGCGGCCCCGCCTGGACCCGTACCACGGACGCGGACGGCACCCCGGGCGAGTGGTATCTGCACCTGTTCGCGCCGGAGCAGCCCGACCTCAACTGGGACCGCCCCGAGGTGCGGACCGAGTTCGAGTCGATCCTGCGGTTCTGGCTCGACCTGGGCGTCGACGGCTTCCGCATCGATGTGGCGCACGGCATGGTCAAGGCGCCGGGGCTGCCCGACATCGGCGCCCGGGAGCAGGCCAAGATGATCGGCGCGCAGCGGCTGCCGTTCTTCGACCAGGACGGGGTGCACGAGATCCACCGCTCCTGGCGGGCGCTGCTGGACGACTACGGCAGGGCCCACGGCAAGGAGGTGATCGGGGTGGCGGAGGCCTGGGCACCGGACTCGGAGCGGCTGGCGCTGTACGTCCGCCCCGACGAGCTGCACCAGGCGTTCAACTTCCACTTCCTGACCTGCGCGTGGGACGCGGCGGCGATGCGGGCGGTCATCGACGAGTCCCTGGCGGCCACCGCCTCGGTGGGGGCGCCCACCACCTGGGTGCTCTCCAACCACGACGTGGTGCGCCACCCGACCCGGTACGGCGGTGACGACTACGGGCTCGGTCTGCGGCGGGCGCGGGCCGCCGCGCTGCTGATGCTGGCGCTGCCCGGCTCGACCTACGTCTACCAGGGCGAGGAGCTGGGCCTGCCGGAGGTCGTGGACCTGCCGGACGAGGTGCGCCAGGACCCGGCGTTCTTCCGGGGCGACGGCCAGGACGGCACCCGCGACGGCTGCCGGGTGCCGCTGCCCTGGTCCGGCACCGAGGCGCCGTACGGCTTCGGGCCCGCGGGGAGCTGGCTGCCGCAGCCGGCGCGCTGGGCCGAGCTGTCGGTGGAGGCCCAGTCCGGCGACCCGCGCTCGACGCTGGAGCTCTACCGCTCGGCGCTGGCGCTCCGCCGGGAGCTGCCCGGTCTGGGCGACGGCCCGATGAGCTGGCTGCCGGCGCCGGAGGGCGTGCTGGCGGTGTCCCGGCCGGGCTTCGTGTGCACGCTCAACACCGGCCGCGCCGAGGTGTCGCTGCCGGTGCCGGGGCGCCCCGTGCTGGCGACCGGGGCACTGGAGTTCGCGGGCGGGACGGTGCGCATCCCGGCGGACACCTGCGTGTGGTGGGCAGTCTGAGATGCGACCGGTAAGGTCCTCTCCCGTGACCGCGCGGCTCGCTGACATCGCAGCACAGGCGGGGGTCAGCGAAGCCACGGTCAGCCGCGTGCTCAACGGCAAGCCGGGGGTCGCCTCGACCACCCGTCAGTCCGTGCTGGCCGCGCTCGACGTGCTGGGGTACGAGCGGCCGGTGCGGCTGCGGCAGCGCAGCGCGGGTCTGGTGGGGCTGATAACGCCGGAGCTGGAGAACCCGATCTTCCCGGCGTTCGCCCAGATCATCGGCCAGGCGCTGGCGCGGGACGGCTACACGCCGGTGCTGGCCACCCAGACCCCGGGCGGCTCCACGGAGGACGAGCTCACCGAGATGCTGGTGGACCGGGGGGTGGCGGGCATCCTCTTCGTCTCCGGGCTGCACGCCGACACCTCGGCCGACATGGAGCGCTACGAGCGGCTCCGCTGCCAGGGCATCCCGTTCGTGCTCATCAACGGGTTCTCGGAGAAGGTGCGGGCGCCGTTCGTCTCGCCCGACGACCGGGCGGCGATGCGGCTGGCGGTCGGACACCTGGCGGCGCTCGGCCACGAGCGGATCGGGCTGGCGCTCGGGCCCAAGCGGTACGTGCCGGTGCAGCGGAAGATAGAGGGCTTCCTGGGGAGCATGGCGGAGCTGCTGGGGGTGTCGGCCGCGGAGGCCGAGCCGCTGGTGGAGCACTCGCTGTTCTCCCTGGAGGGCGGCCAGGCCGCCGCGCACACCCTGATCGGCCGCGGCTGCACGGCCGTGGTGTGCGCCAGCGACATGATGGCGCTGGGCGCCGTGCGGGCCGCGCGCGGGATGGGCCTGGAGGTGCCCCGTGACATATCGGTCGTCGGCTTCGACGACTCGCCGCTCATCGCCTTCACCGACCCGCCGCTGACCACCGTCCGGCAGCCGGTCACGGCCATGGGCCAGGCCGCCGTACGGGCTTTGCTGGAGGAAATCGGCGGCACCCCCGCGCCGCACAGCGAGTTCGTGTTCCTGCCCGAGCTGGTGGTGCGGGGCTCCACCGCAGCGCGGGCCCAGGGGGCGGCCGCGCCGCGTGGGACGTAGCGGACGCGGCCGCGGGACGCAGCGGATGCGGCCGGGACCCGACCGGAGGATGATCGGTCAGAGATGTCCATCTGGCAGACTGTCTCCCCATGGGTGAAGCGACTGTGAGGACTCTGGAAGGCCGGACGGCCGCCACGCCACCCACCGAGGAACGCGCGGACCGGCCGGTGGCGGTGCGGCGCACCTCGATGGACCGGTTGCGCTCGCCCCGCAGGCCGCGGCTCTGGTTCGAGATCCTGCTGATCGCGGTCAGTTACTGGACGTACTCGCTGATCCGCAACGCCGTACCGGAGCAGAAGGCCGCCGCGCTGCGCAACGCCGACTGGATCTGGCAGGCCGAGAAGATCCTGGGCATCGCCGTGGAGCAGACGGTCAATCACGCGGTGAACTCCGTGACATGGCTGATCGTCGGCATGAACTACTACTACGCCACGCTGCATTTCATCGTCACGATCGGGGTGCTGGTGTGGCTGTACCGCTGGCATCCCGGCCGCTACGCCGCGACCCGCCTGGTGCTGTTCGCCACCACGGGTGTGGCCCTGCTCGGTTACTATCTGTATCCGCTCGCGCCGCCCCGGCTGATGTCGGGTGGCGGATTCGTCGACACCGTGCTGGTGCACAACACCTGGGGCTCGATGGCCTCGGGCAACCTGGCGAACATGTCCAACCAGTACGCGGCCATGCCGTCCATGCACATCGGCTGGTCGCTGTGGTGCGGCATCACCATCGCGATGCTGGCCCGCCCGATGTGGGCGAAGGTGCTGGGGCTGCTCTACCCCACCACCACTCTGATCGTCATCGTCGCCACCGCCAACCACTTCTGGCTGGACGCGGTCGGCGGCACGCTCTGCCTGGGCTTCGGCTTCGGCCTCTCCTACGCCTGGTACGGCTCGGTGGCCTACCGGCTGCCGCGCCAGGTGGCGCTGGAGCGGGCCGCCTGAGCCGGCCCGGGGCGGCCGGCCCCGCGAGAACCGGCCATCTTCGCCGAAACCGGTCAGGTGCGCGGAACCCGCCGGTCAGGTGCCGTAGAAGAGATCGTCGACCACGGCGCGGGCCCGTCGGGTGGTGCGGCGGTAGTCCTCCAGCATGTCCCCGACGTGCCCCGGCTCGTACCCGAGGTAGCGGGCGATCGCGGACAGCTCCCGGCCGTCGGTGGGGAAGGTGTCCCCCGGGCGGCCCCTGACCAGCATCACCGCGTTGCGCACCCGGGCGGCCAGCACCCACGCCTCGTCCAGCACGCGGGCCTCCTCCGCGCCCAGCAGCCCGGCCTCGCGGGCCGCGGTGAGCGCCGCGCGGGTGCCGGTGGTGCGCAGCTCCGGCACGGCGTGCGCGTGCCGGAGCTGGATCAGCTGCACGGTCCACTCGACGTCGGAGAGCCCGCCCCGGCCCAGCTTGGTGTGGGTGGTGGGGTCGGCGCCGCGCGGCAGCCGCTCGGACTCCATCCGGGCCTTCAGCCTGCGGATCTCGCGCACCCCGTCGTCGTCGAGGCCGCCGGCGGGGTAGCGCAGCGGGTCGATCAGCGCCACGAAGCGCTCGCCGAGGCCGGCGTCCCCGGCCACCGGCAGGGCCCGCAGCAGCGCCTGGCTCTCCCACACCAGCGACCAGCGCCGGTAGTAGGCCGCGTAGGAGGCCAGGGTGCGCACCAGCGGGCCGCTCTTGCCCTCGGGGCGCAGATCGGCGTCGATCAGCAACGGCGGGTCGGACGTGGGCAGCTGGAGCAGCCGGCGCATTTCATTGGCGACCGCGAATGCGGCCTTTGCGGCCGCGTGCTCGTCGACGCCCTCGCGGGGCTCGTGGACGAAGAGCACATCGGCGTCGGAGCCGTAGCCGGGCTCCTGGCCGCCGAACCGGCCCATGCCGATCACCGCGAACCGGGTGGGCAGCTCGTCGCCCCACTGGGCGCGGACGGCGGCGCGCAGCGCGCCGGCGAGGGTGACGGCGTTGATGTCGCTGAGGGCCGCGCCCACGGCGTCGAGGGCCTGCCCGTGGTCCTCGCGGGCCGGGCTGCCCTCGGTGCCGTACGCGCCGATCAGATCGGCCGCCGCGGTGCGGAACAGCTCGCGGCGGCGCACCCCGCGGGCGGCGACGACGGCCTGCTCGGCGTCGTCGGCGCGGCCGACGGCGGCCAGCACCTCCTGCTCCAGCGGGGCGCGGCCGCGGGCCCTGAGCCCCTCCGGGTCGCCGAGGATGGCGACCGCCTCGGGGGCGCGCAGCAGCAGGTCGGGGGCGAGCCGGCCGGCGGACAGCACCCGGGCCAGGTTCATGGCGGCGGCGCCCTCGTCGCGCAGCAGCCGCAGATACCAGGGGGTGCGGCCGAGCGCGTCGGATACCTTGCGGAAGCCCAGCAGCCCGGCGTCGGGGTCGGCGGAGTCGGCGAACCAGCCCAGCAGCACGGGCAGCAGGGTGCGCTGGATGGCGGCCTTGCGGCTGACGCCGGAGGCCAGGGCCTCCAGGTGGCGCAGGGCGGCGGCCGGGTCGGCGTAGCCGAGGGCCTCCAGGCGCTGCCCGGCCGCCCTGGTGCTCAGCCGCGCGGCGCCGGGCTCGAGTTGGGCGACGGCGTCCAGCAGCGGCCGGTAGAAGAGCTTCTCGTGCAGCCGCCGCACCTCGCGGGCGTGCCGCTTCCACTGCCGGGTCAGCTCGGCCACGGGCTCGGCGTTGGCGGGCCAGCCGTAGGCGCGGGCCAGCGAGCGGCCCAGCCGGCGCTGGTCGGCCTCCCCCTCGGGCATCAGATGGGTGCGGCGCAGCTTCTGGAGCTGGATGCGGTGCTCCAGGCTGCGCAGGAAGCGGTAGGCGGCGTCGAGGGCGGCGGCGTCGGCGCGGCCCACGTAGCCGCCGGCGGCGAGCGCGGCGAGCGCGTCCAGGGTGGTGCCGCTGCGCAGGGTGGCGTCGGTGCGGCCGTGCACGAGCTGGAGGAGCTGGACGGCGAACTCCACGTCCCGCAGCCCGCCGGGGCCGAGCTTCAGCTCGCGCTCCAGCTGGGCGACGGGGATGTTGTCGACCACGCGGCGGCGCATCTGCTGCACGTCGGCGACGAAGTTCTCGCGCTCGGCGGCCTGCCACACCAGCGGGGCGACGGCCTCCGCGTAGCTCTGGCCCAGGTCGGGGTCGCCGGCGACGGGGCGCGCCTTGAGCAGCGCCTGGAACTCCCAGGTCTTCGCCCACCGCTGGTAGTACGCGAGGTGGCTGGAGAGGGTGCGCACCAGGGGCCCGTTGCGGCCCTCGGGGCGGAGGTTGGCGTCGACGGGCCAGATGGTGCCCTCGATGGTGGTCTCGGAACAGATCCGCATCAGATGGGAGGCCAGCCGGGTGGCGGCCTGGAGCGCGGCGCGCTCGTCGGTGCCGCCGGCGGCCTCGGCGACGAAGATGACGTCCACGTCGGAGACGTAGTTGAGCTCGTGGCCGCCGCACTTGCCCATGCCGATGACGGCGAGCCGGCAGGCGGCGGCGTCCTCGGGGGCCGCCGCCTCGGCGATGCGCAGGGCGGCGCGGAGGGTGGCGGTGGCCAGGTCGGCGAGTTCGGCGGCGGTTTTCGCGAGGTCGAGCGCGCCGCACACGTCGCGCGCGGCGATGGTCAGCAGCGACCTGCGGTAGGCGGCGCGCAGGGTGTCGGGGGTCTTGGCCTCGCTCAGCCCGCGCTCGAACTCGGCGAGGCCGGGGGCGGGGTCGGCCGGGCCGAAGCCGACGAGGGCGTGCCAGTCGCGCGGGTGCCGGGCCAGGTGGTCGCCGAGGGCCTCGGAGGCGCCGAGCACCCCCAGCAGCCGGTCCCGTACGGGCTCGCCGGCGGCGAGGTCGGCGTGGAGGAGCTCGGGCTCGCCGACGTACTCGGTGCGCTGGAGCGCCTCCAGGAGCCGGACCAGGCCGCGCAGCGCCTGGTCGGGGTCGGCGGTGGCGGCGAGGGCGTCGAGGAAGCCGGCGTCCGAGCCGAGCCCGGCCAGCTCGGGGGCCTCCAGCAGCCGCCCGGCGGCGGCGGGATCGGTGAAGCCGTGGCGCAGCAGCCGGGTGTACGTGCTGCTGCGCCGTCCCTGCGGTACGGACATCCCGCCGTCTCCCGTCGCTTCGTCGCTCCGTGTCGCACCGTCGCTCGGTGTCGCACCGTCGCTCGGTGTCGCTCGGCGCCCCGAGGGGTGGCTCGGTGTCGCCTGACGTCGCATCGTGCGAGGCGCTGTTCGAGAGCTTAGTGATCGCCCCGCCCCGGGCCCACCGCGCCGGGCCCGGGCCCACCGCGCCGGCCGCGCGTCAGGGGCCGGTGAGAGCCGCGACGGCGGACGGGGTCCAGGTGCCGGCGGCGCCCGGACGGGAGGCCACGTACTCCGCCACGGCGGCCGGGGTCCACGCCCCGGCCTCCAGCAGGCCCGCGCACAGATGGCGTACGTACGCCTCGGACGGCGCGTTCCACGCCACGTCGGTCAGCGACCAGGGGGCGGTGAACGTGATCAGCGGATGGCCGTCCAGGGTGCCGGGGCAGATCAGCCGCTGGTACCGCCCGGGGCCCAGCACGGCCCGGCCGGTGCGCAGCACCTCGGTCAGGTCGAGATCGCCGCCCGGCCGGCCGTACATCTCCTGGGCGGCGATGTCCGAGAACTGCTGGGTGGTGACCAGATGGGCGCGGGCGAGCACCCGGCCCGGGGCGTCGGGGTCGTAGAAGGCCCGCCCGCCGGTCCACACCAGCGACTCCGTGGCGAAGTAGACCACCCCGTCCAACTCGACGGGGGCCGAGGCCCGGGCCGGGCCGCGGTCGCGGCACCCGGGGTGGGTGAGCGCCCCGCCCGCCGGCCGGCCGCCCCCGAGGTAGCGGGCGAGCCGGCCGGAGTGGGTGTTGGAGCCGTACGAGGTGTACCAGACGAGGTCGCGGGGCCCGGCCACGGCCGGGCCTAGAGGACCGGGAGCATCTTGCGCAGCTCGAACGCGGTGACCTCGGAGCGGTACTCCTCCCACTCCTGCTTCTTGTTGCGCAGAAAGAAGTCGAAGACGTGCTCGCCGAGCGTCTCGGCCACCAGTTCGCTCCGCTCCATCAGGGAGATCGCCTCGCCGAGGTTCTGCGGCAGCGGTTCGATGCCCAGCGCGCGGCGCTCGGCGTCGGAGAGCGCCCACACGTCGTCGTCGGCGCCGGCCGGCAGCTCGTACCCCTCCTCGATGCCCTTGAGGCCGGCGGCCAGCAGGACCGCGTAGGCGAGGTAGGGGTTGGCGCCGGAGTCCAGCGAGCGCACCTCGATGCGGGTGGAGCCGGTCTTGCCGGGCTTGTACATCGGCACCCGGATCAGCGCGGAGCGGTTGTTGTGGCCCCAGCAGATGTACGAGGGGGCCTCGCCGCCGGCGCCCGCGGTGCGCTGGGAGCCGCCCCAGATCCGCTTGTACGAGTTGACCCACTGGTTGGTGACCGCGGAGATCTCGCCGGCGTGGCGGAGCAGGCCGGCGATGAACGACCGGCCGACCTTGGAGAGTTGGTACTCGGCGCCGGACTCGTGGAAGGCGTTGCGGTCGCCCTCGAAGAGGGACAGGTGGGTGTGCATGCCGGAGCCGGGGTACTCCGAGAACGGCTTGGGCATGAACGTGGCGTGCACGCCCTGCTCCAGCGCCACCTGCTTCATGATCAGCCGGAAGGTCATGATGTTGTCGGCGGTGGAGAGCGCGTCGGCGTACCGCAGATCGATCTCCTGCTGGCCCGGCGCGCCCTCGTGGTGGGAGAACTCCACGGAGATGCCCATGGATTCGAGCATGGTGATGGCCTGGCGGCGGAAGTCCATGCCGACGTTCTGCGGGGTGTGGTCGAAGTAGCCGGAGGAGTCGGCGGGCACCGGCCGGGTGCCGTCCACCGGCTTGTCCTTCAGCAGGAAGAACTCGATCTCGGGGTGGGTGTAGAAGGTGAAGCCGAGGTCGGAGGTCTTGGCGAGGATGCGGCGCAGCACGTAGCGCGGGTCGGCGTAGGAGGGGGAGCCGTCCGGCATGAGGATGTCGCAGAACATCCGCGCGGTGCCGGGGGCCTCGGCCCGCCACGGCAGGATCTGGAACGTGCCCGGGTCGGGCTTGGCGATCATGTCGGACTCGTAGACACGGGCGAACCCCTCGATCGCGGAGCCGTCGAAGCCGATGCCCTCGTCGAATGCCTGTTCGAGCTCGGCGGGGGCGACGGCCACGGACTTGAGGAAGCCGAGCACATCGGTGAACCAGAGGCGCACGAAGCGGATGTCGCGCTCCTCGAGCGTTCGAAGCACGAACTCCTGCTGCTTATCCATGTTCCCTATCCTCGCAGGTCAGACGGCATGGTCACCGGCCTCGGCAGCGTGGTGCGCCGTGGGCTCACCAGTATCACGCGCCGGGGTTTCACCCGCGTTTCCGCCGCCCGCCCCGGGCTCCCGTCACGCGGCGGCCTCGTGGCCCCGCGCTCAGGCTAGATCCTGAGGGCGCTCCCGGCCCAGGCGGGTGGCGTGATCGCACAACCTTCACGGGTGGGCGGGCG
>NZ_JBPQTV010000180.1:0-12718 GCF_051386515.1 Streptomyces sp. URMC 123
GCCCCCGCCGCCGCCCGTACCGAGGAGAGCAAGTAAGCATGAGCAAGATCCTGATCCGTGGTGCCAAGGTGCTGGGCGGCGAGCCGCAGTCCGTACTGATCAGCGGCGAGACCATCGCCGCCGTGGGCACCGACCTGAGCGCCGCCGACACCGAGGGCGCCACCGTCGTCGAGGCGGACGGCGCGATCCTGCTGCCCGGCCTGGTCGACCTCCACACCCATCTGCGCGAGCCGGGCCGCGAGGACTCCGAGACGGTCCTGACCGGCACCCGGGCCGCCGCCATCGGCGGCTTCACCGCCGTGCACGCCATGGCCAACACCTTCCCCGTGGCGGACACCGCCGGCGTCGTCGAGCAGGTCTGGCGGCTGGGCCGGGAGTCCGGCTACTGCGATGTGCAGCCGGTGGGCGCCGTCACCGTCGGCCTGGAGGGCAAGCAGCTCGCCGAGCTCGGCGCCATGCACGACTCCGCCGCCGGCGTGCGGGTCTTCTCCGACGACGGCAAGTGCGTCGACGACGCGGTGATCATGCGGCGGGCGCTGGAGTACGTGAAGGCGTTCGACGGCGTCATCGCCCAGCACGCCCAGGAGCCCCGCCTCACCGAGGGCGCCCAGATGAACGAGGGCGTCGTCTCCGCCGAGCTGGGCCTCGGCGGCTGGCCCGCCGTCGCCGAGGAGTCGATCATCGCCCGCGATGTGCTGCTCGCCGCGCACGTCGGCTCCCGGGTGCACATCTGCCACCTCTCCACCGCCGGCTCCGTGGAGATCGTCCGCTGGGCCAAGTCCAAGGGCTGGAACGTCACCGCCGAGGTCACCCCGCACCACCTGCTGCTCACCGACGAGCTGGTGCGCACGTACAACCCCGTCTACAAGGTGAACCCGCCGCTGCGCACCGAGGCCGACGTCATGGCCCTGCGCCAGGCGCTCGCCGACGGCACCATCGACTGCGTCGCCACCGACCACGCCCCGCACCCGCACGAGGACAAGGACTGCGAGTGGGGCGCGGCCGCCATGGGCATGGTCGGCCTGGAGACCGCGCTCTCCGTCGTCCAGCACACCATGGTCGAGACCGGGCTGCTGGACTGGGCCGGGGTGGCGGACCGGATGTCGGCGCGCCCGGCCGCCATCGGGCGGCTGGCGGGCCACGGCCGGCCGATCGCCGCGGGCGAGCCCGCGAACCTCGTCCTGGTCGACCCGGCATACCGTGGTGTCGTGGACCCCGCGGGCTTCGCCTCCCGCAGCCGCAACACCCCGTACGAGGGCCGCGAGCTGCCGGGCCGTGTGACGCACACCTTCCTGCGGGGCCGGGCAACGGTCGTGGACGGGAAGCTGACGTGACACCTTTGACACCGCATCTGGCGGTCACCCTCGCCGGCGAGCAGAAGTCGCAGGAGGTGACGGACTGGGCGGCGCGCATCGGCTGGGTCGTCGGTCTGCTGCTCTTCATCGCGCTGGTCTACTGGCTGATGCGCGAGGGCTGGAAGTGGCGCGGCACCCTCCAGTCCGACCTGCCGGAGCCGCGCCCGGTGCCGGAGGGCACCGGCGAGGCGCGGCTGACGCTCACCGGCCGCTACCACGGTTCCACCACCGCCGGCCAGTGGCTCGACCGGATCGTCGCCCACGGCCTGGGCACCCGCAGCCGGGTGGAGCTCACCCTCCACCCCGAGGGGCTGGCCGTCGTCCGCCCCGGGGCCCGCGACTTCTTCGTGCCCGCCGCCGACCTGCGCGGCGCCCGGCTCGACAAGGGCATCGCCGGCAAGGTCCTCGCCGAGGGCGGCCTGCTGGTGATCACCTGGAGCCTCGGCGACAAGCTGATCGACTCCGGCTTCCGCGCCGACCGCGCGGCCGGGCACGCCGACTGGATCGCCGCCCTCGGGGCGGCCCCGCACCACCTGAACACCACAACGGAAGGCGCACGATGACCACCTCCACCCGGGGGACGAAGACCCCCGCCGTACTCGTCCTGGAGGACGGCCGGACATTCCGCGGCCGCGCCTACGGGGCCGTGGGGGAGACCTTCGGCGAGGCCGTGTTCTCCACCGGCATGACCGGCTACCAGGAGACCCTGACCGACCCGTCGTACCACCGCCAGGTGGTCGTCATGACCGCCCCGCACATCGGCAACACCGGCGTCAACGACGAGGACCCCGAGTCCGCGCGGATCTGGGTCTCCGGCTACGTGGTGCGCGACCCCGCCCGCGTCCCCTCCAACTGGCGCTCGGTGCGGAGCCTCGACGAGGAGCTCGCCGCCCAGGGCGTCGTCGGCATCAGCGGTGTCGACACCCGCGCCCTCACCCGCCACCTGCGCGAGCGCGGCGCCATGCGCGTCGGCATCTTCTCCGGCCCGGCCCTGGCCGACGACGCCGCCCTGCTCGCCAAGGTCCAGGCCGCCCCCCAGATGAAGGGCGCCGACCTCAGCGCCGAGGTGGCCACCACCGAGCCGTACGTCGTCCCGGCGATCGGCGAGAAGCGCTTCACCGTCGCCGCCGTCGACCTCGGCATCAAGGGCATGACCCCGCAGCGGATGGCCGAGCGCGGCATCGAGGTGCACGTGCTGCCCGCCACCGCGACGATGGAGGACGTGTACGCGGTCGAGCCCGACGGTGTGTTCTTCTCCAACGGCCCCGGTGACCCGGCCACGGCCGATCACCCGGTCTCCGTGATGCGCGGCGTGCTGGAGCGGGGCACCCCGCTGTTCGGCATCTGCTTCGGCAACCAGATCCTCGGGCGCGCCCTGGGCTTCGGCACCTACAAGCTGAAGTACGGCCACCGCGGGATCAACCAGCCCGTGCAGGACCGCGCCACCGGCAAGGTCGAGATCACCGCGCACAACCACGGCTTCGCCGTGGACGCCCCGCTCGACACCGTCTCCGAGACCCCCTACGGCCGGGCCGAGGTCTCCCACGTCTGTCTCAACGACAACGTGGTGGAGGGGCTCCGGCTCCTCGACCGCCCGGCGTTCAGCGTTCAGTACCACCCCGAAGCAGCTGCCGGTCCGCACGACGCCGCGTACCTGTTCGACCGCTTCGTGAAGCTCATGGAGGGCCAGCGTGCCTAAGCGCACCGACATCCAGTCCGTCCTGGTCATCGGTTCCGGCCCGATCGTCATCGGTCAGGCCGCCGAGTTCGACTACTCCGGCACCCAGGCCTGCCGGGTGCTCAAGGCCGAGGGGCTGCGGGTCGTCCTGGTCAACTCCAACCCGGCCACGATCATGACCGACCCGGAGATCGCCGACGCCACCTACGTCGAGCCGATCACCCCGGACACCGTAGAGAAGATCATCGCCAAGGAGCGCCCCGACGCGCTGCTGCCGACCCTCGGCGGGCAGACCGCGCTCAACACCGCGATCTCCCTGCACGAGGCCGGCACCCTGGAGAAGTACGGCGTCGAGCTGATCGGCGCCAACGTGGAGGCCATCCACAAGGGCGAGGACCGCGACCAGTTCAAGACCGTCGTCGAGGCCGTCCGCGCCCGGATCGGCCACGGCGAGTCCGCCCGCTCGGTCATCTGCCACACCATGGACGAGGTGCTCGCCGGCGTCGAGACGCTCGGCGGCTACCCCGTGGTCGTCCGCCCCTCCTTCACCATGGGCGGCGCCGGCTCCGGCTTCGCCCACGACGAGGAGGAGCTGCGCCGCATCGCCGGCCAGGGCCTGGCGCTCTCCCCGACCACCGAGGTGCTCCTGGAGGAGTCCATCCTCGGCTGGAAGGAGTACGAGCTGGAGCTGATGCGCGACCGCAACGACAACGTCGTGGTCGTCTGCTCCATCGAGAACTTCGACCCGATGGGCGTGCACACCGGTGACTCGATCACCGTCGCCCCGGCGATGACCCTCACCGACCGCGAGTACCAGATCCTCCGCGACATCGGCATCGAGGTCATCCGCGAGGTCGGCGTCGACACCGGCGGCTGCAACATCCAGTTCGCGGTCAACCCCGAGGACGGCCGGGTCATCGTCATCGAGATGAACCCGCGCGTCTCCCGCTCCTCGGCGCTGGCCTCCAAGGCCACCGGCTTCCCGATCGCGAAGATCGCGGCCCGGCTCGCCGTCGGCTACACCCTCGACGAGATCCCCAACGACATCACCGAGCAGACCCCGGCGTCCTTCGAGCCCACGCTCGACTACGTCGTGGTCAAGGTGCCCCGCTTCGCCTTCGAGAAGTTCCCGGTCGCCGACGCCACCCTCACCACCACCATGAAGTCGGTGGGCGAGGCCATGGCCATCGGCCGCAACTTCCCCGAGGCCCTCCAGAAGGCCCTGCGCTCCCTGGAGAAGAAGGGCTCCCAGTTCGACTTCTCGGGCGACGCCGCGGACCTCGGCGACAAGGCCGAGCTGCTGCGCACCGCCGGCGTCCCCACCGACGGCCGCATCAACACCGTGATGCGGGCCATCCGGGCCGGGGCCACCCCCCAGGAGGTCTTCGACGCCACCCGGATCGACCCCTGGTTCGTCGACCAGCTCTTCCTGATCAAGGAGATCGCCGACGAGCTGGCCGCCGCCGAGAAGCTCGAACCCGAGCTGCTCGCCGAGGCCAAGCGCTACGGCTTCTCCGACCAGCAGATCGCCGGCATCCGGGGCCTGCGCGAGGACGTCGTCCGCGAGGTCCGGCACGCCCTCGGCGTGCGCCCCGTCTACAAGACGGTCGACACCTGCGCCGCCGAGTTCGCCGCGAAGACCCCGTACTTCTACTCCTCCTACGACGAGGAGACCGAGGTCGCGCCGCGCGAGAGGCCCGCCGTGATCATCCTCGGCTCGGGCCCCAACCGCATCGGCCAGGGCATCGAGTTCGACTACTCCTGCGTCCACGCCTCCTTCGCGCTCTCCGACGCCGGGTACGAGACCGTCATGGTCAACTGCAACCCGGAGACCGTCTCCACCGACTACGACACCTCCGACCGGCTCTACTTCGAGCCGCTCACCCTGGAGGACGTACTGGAGATCGTCCACGCCGAGCAGCAGGCCGGACCGGTCGCCGGCGTCGTCGTCCAGCTCGGCGGCCAGACCCCGCTGGGCCTGGCGCAGGCCCTCAAGGACAACGGCGTACGGATCGTCGGCACCCCGCCGGAGGCCATCCACGCCGCCGAGGACCGCGGCGCCTTCGGGCGGGTGCTCACCGAGGCCGGGCTGCCCGCGCCCAAGTACGGCACCGCCTTCTCCTTCGCCGAGGCCAAGGAGACCGCCGCCGAGATCGGCTACCCGGTCATGGTGCGCCCCTCGTACGTGCTCGGCGGCCGCGGCATGCAGATCGTGTACGACGAGCCCTCGCTCGCCGAGTACCTGGAGCGGCACGCCGGTCTGATCTCCGAGCACCCGGTGCTCATCGACCGCTTCCTCGACGACGCCATCGAGATCGACGTCGACGCCCTCTACGACGGCACCGAGCTCTACCTCGGCGGCGTCATGGAGCACATCGAGGAGGCCGGCATCCACTCCGGCGACTCGGCCTGCGCCCTGCCCCCGATCACCCTCGGCGGCTTCGACATCAAGCGGCTGCGCGCCTCCACCGAGGCCATCGCCAAGGGCGTCGGCGTCCGCGGACTCATCAACATCCAGTTCGCCATGGCCGGGGACATCCTCTACGTCCTGGAGGCCAACCCGCGCGCCTCCCGCACCGTCCCCTTCACCTCGAAGGCGACCGCCGTGCCGCTCGCCAAGGCCGCCGCCCGGATCTCCTTGGGCGCGACCATCGCCGAGCTGCGCGCCGAGGGCATGCTGCCCCGGCACGGCGACGGCGGCACCCTGCCGATGGACGCGCCGATCTCCGTCAAGGAGGCCGTGATGCCCTGGTCGCGCTTCCGCGACGCCTCGGGCCACGGCGTGGACACCGTGCTCGGCCCGGAGATGCGCTCCACCGGCGAGGTCATGGGCATCGACTCGGTCTTCGGCACGGCGTACGCCAAGTCGCAGGCCGGCGCGTACGGCGCGCTGCCCACCAAGGGCCGGGCGTTCGTCTCCATCGCCAACCGCGACAAGCGCTCGATGATCTTCCCGGCGCGCGAGCTGGTCGCCATGGGCTTCGAGCTGCTGGCCACCTCCGGCACCGCCGAGGTCCTCAAGCGCAACGGCATCAACGCCACCGTGGTCCGCAAGCAGAGCGAGGGCGAGGGCCCCAACGGCGAGAAGACCATCGTCCAGTACATCCACGACGGTCAGGTCGACCTGATCGTCAACACCCCGTACGGCACCGGTGGCCGGCTCGACGGCTACGAGATCCGCACCGCCGCCGTCGCCCGGGGCGTCCCGTGCCTGACCACGGTCCAGGCGCTCGCCGCCGCCGTACAGGGCATCGAGGCGCTCACCCGCGGCGAGGTGGGGGTGTGCTCCCTCCAGGAACACGCGGAGCGGCTGAACGCGGCCCGCGAGGAGCAGTAGCAGTGACGAGGGGGACACCGGCCGGTGTCCCCCTCCTTCCGAGCCCTACGAGCTCCCCGAGCCCTTCGAGCCCTTCGAGTCGAAAGCACCCGATGTACCAGCTCCTCTTCGACCTGATCTTCCGGCGGATGGACCCGGAGAAGGCCCACTACCTGGCCTTCGCCTGGATTCGGCGCGTCGCCCGCGTGCCCGTCCTGCGGACCTTCGTCGCCGCCGTCCTCGCCCCCCGCCACACGGCGCTGCGCACCGAGGCCCTGGGCCTGCGGATGCACGGTCCCTTCGGGCTCGCCGCCGGCTTCGACAAGAACGCCGCCGGCATCGACGGCCTGGCGATGCTCGGCTTCGACCACGTCGAGATCGGCACCGTCACCGCCGAGCCGCAGCCCGGCAACCCCAAGAAGCGGCTCTTCCGGCTCGTCGAGGACCGCGCGCTGATCAACCGCATGGGCTTCAACAACGACGGCTCGGCGGCCGTCGCCGCCCGGCTCGCCGCCCGCGAGGCCGTCTTCCGCACCACCGTGGGCGTCAACATCGGCAAGACGAAGATCGTGCCCGAGGAGGAGGCCGTCGCCGACTACGTCGCCTCCACCGAGCGCCTGGCCCGGCACGCCGACTACCTCGTGGTCAACGTCAGCTCGCCCAACACGCCCGGCCTGCGCAACCTCCAGGCCGTCGACCACCTGCGCCCCCTGCTGACCGCCGTGCGCGAGGCGGCGGACCGCACGGTCACCGACCGCCGCGTCCCCCTCCTGGTGAAGATCGCCCCCGACCTCGCGGACGAGGACGTCGACGCCGTCGCCGACCTCGCCGTGGAGCTGGGCCTGGACGGCATCATCGCGACCAACACCACCATCGCCCGCGAGGGCCTGGGCCTGGCCGCCGACCCCGCGCTGACCGCCGAGACCGGCGGCCTGTCCGGGGCGCCGCTCAAGGCCCGCTCCCTGGAGGTGCTGCGCCGCCTGTACGCCCGGGTGGGCGACCGGCTCACCCTCGTGGGCGTCGGCGGCGTCGAGACCGCCGACGACGCCTGGGAGCGCATCCTGGCCGGCGCCACCCTGGTGCAGGGCTACAGCGCCTTCATCTACCGCGGCCCGTTCTGGTGCCGCGAGATCCACCGCGGGCTGGCCGAGCGCCTCGCCGCGAGCCCGTACGCCACCCTCGCCGAGGCCGTCGGCGCCGAGACCCGGAAGCAGGCCGCCGCATGACCACCGTGACCCCTCCGGAGCCGTTCGGCGCCCGGCTGCGCCGCGCCATGGACACCCGCGGCCCGCTGTGCGTCGGCATCGACCCGCACGCCTCCCTCCTCACCGCCTGGGGCCTGTCCGACGACATCGCCGGCCTGGAGCGCTTCACCCGTACGGTCGTCGAGGCGCTCGCCGACCGGGTCGCGGTGCTCAAGCCGCAGTCCGCCTTCTTCGAGCGCTTCGGCTCGCGCGGCATCGCCGTCCTGGAGCGGGCCGTGGCGGACGCCCGGGACGCCGGCGCCCTGGTCCTCATGGACGCCAAGCGCGGCGACATCGGCTCCACCATGGGCGCCTACGCCGCCACCTATCTGGACCCGGCCTCCCCGCTCTTCTCGGACGCGGTCACCGTCAGCCCGTACCTCGGCTTCGGCTCGCTGCGCCCGGCGCTGGACCTGGCCCGGGAGCACGGCTGCGGCGTCTTCGTGCTCGCCCTGACCTCCAACCCCGAGGGCGCCGAGGTGCAGCGCGCCACGGCCGCCGACGGCCGGTCGGTGGCCCAGGTGGTGCTCGACCACATCGCCGCCGAGAACGCGGGCGCCGCCCCGCTGGGCTCGGTCGGCGCGGTCGTCGGCGCCACCCTCGGGGACGCGGCGGCGAACCTGGCGATCAACGGCCCGCTGCTGGCTCCGGGCATCGGCGCCCAGGGCGCCACCCCCGCGGATCTGCCCGGCGTCTTCGGTACGGCGGTGGGCGATGTGGTGCCCAATGTCAGCCGGGGCGTGCTGCGGCACGGTCCGGACCAGGCCGCGCTGCGCGAGGCGGCGGCCCGGTTCGCCGACGAGGTGCACGCGGCCGTCTCGAACGCGTAGCCGAAGGCGGGGCCGCGCCCCCGCCCCCGCTCTTGTTGAACAATTGTCGGCCAAAACCGGGGGTAAATGTGCGAAATGTCCGGGTCGGAGCACAGCTGACCAGGACTTTTCGTCCGTTCTCGCTGACTGGAGCGGCATCGGCCGCTAGTCTCCGACGAGAGCGAACGTGTAGCGAACGTGCAACCGCGTTGCTCGTTGCTCCGCAGGTGAGGGGCGACTAGGTTCCTCACCGGTCCGTATCCGACAGTTCGACATCCGAGGTGACGTAGGCGTGGCTCTTCCGCCCCTTACCCCTGAACAGCGCGCAGCCGCGCTCGAAAAGGCCGCCGCGGCTCGCCGGGAGCGCGCCGAGGTCAAGAATCGGCTCAAGCACTCCGGCGCCTCGCTGAGCGAGGTCATCAAGATGGGCCAGGAGAACGACGTCGTCGGCAAGATGAAGGTCTCCGCCCTGCTCGAGTCGCTGCCGGGCGTGGGCAAGGTCCGCGCCAAGCAGATCATGGAGCGGCTCGGCATCTCCGAGAGCCGCCGGGTGCGCGGTCTCGGCTCCAACCAGATCGCCTCGTTGGAGCGTGAGTTCGGCGGCGCCGCCTCCTGACGTTCTCAGGCACTCCTGAGAACCTGGATAATCGCTGCATGAAGGAACGTCCGCGGCTGACCGTGCTCTCCGGCCCCTCGGGGGTCGGCAAGAGCACGGTCGTCGCCCATATGCGCACAGTCCACCCCGAGGTCTGGCTCTCGGTCTCGGCCACCACTCGCAAGCCCCGCCCGGGCGAGCAGCACGGCGTCCAGTACTTCTTCGTCGACGACGAGGAATTCGACAAGCTGATCGCCAACGGTGAGCTGCTGGAGTGGGCCGAGTTCGCCGGCAACCGCTACGGCACGCCCCGGCGGGCCGTGCTGGAGAAGCTGGAGGCCGGGGAGCCGGTGCTGCTGGAGATCGATCTCCAGGGCGCCCGGCTGGTCCGCGAGTCCATGCCGGAGGCCCGGCTGGTCTTCCTCGCCCCGCCGAGCTGGGAGGAGCTGGTCCGCCGGCTCACCGGCCGGGGCACGGAGCCGCCGGAGGTCATCGAGCGCCGGCTGGCGGCCGCGCGGGTCGAGCTCGCCGCCGAGTCGGAGTTCGACACCACGCTGGTGAACACCTCCGTCGAGGATGTCTCCCGTGAGCTGCTAGCCTTGCTGGGTATTACCGGGGAGCGGGAGATCGGCGGCTGACGCCGCGGGCCCCGGACCCCGATGTCACACCGTCTTTTCCCCCTTTTCGGAAGGTAGAGCGTGTCCTCTTCCATCACCGCGCCCGAGGGCATCATCAACCCGCCGATCGACGAGCTGCTCGAGGCGACCGACTCGAAGTACAGCCTCGTGATCTACGCGGCCAAGCGCGCGCGTCAGATCAACGCCTACTACTCGCAGCTCGGTGAGGGCCTGCTCGAGTACGTCGGTCCGCTGGTGGACACCCACGTCCACGAGAAGCCGCTGTCGATCGCCCTGCGGGAGATCAACGCCGGCCTGCTGACCTCCGAGGCCGTCGAGGGCCCGGCGCAGTAAGCAGTAAGCAGTAAACGGCACAGCCCAGATCTGCACAGCACAGGCCCGGCGGGAGCATCCGCCGGGCCTGTGCTGTGTCCGGGGCGCGGTGGGCGTCGTGGGGCCGCCGGGTGTCATGGGGGCGCCCGGAGCCGGTGGGTGCCGTGCCGCGCGCGGGGTGCAGGATGAGGGAAGACGGCCCTTCGCAGGAGCGGGCCGGCCAGGCCCGAGCGGGCCACGGTGTGGGGAGATGTGATGGACAAGCCCAAGGTCGTCCTCGGGGTGAGCGGCGGGATCGCCGCCTACAAGGCGTGCGAGCTGCTGCGCCGTCTCACCGAGTCGGGCCACGATGTGCGGGTCGTGCCGACGGCCGCCGCGCTGAACTTCGTCGGAGAGGCCACCTGGTCCGCGCTCTCCGGCAACCCCGTCGCCACCGATGTCTGGGAGAGCGTCCACGAGGTCCCGCACGTGCGGATCGGCCAGGCCGCCGAGCTGGTCGTGGTCGCGCCGGCCACCGCCGACCTGCTGGCCAAGGCCGCCCACGGGCTCGCCGACGACCTGCTGACGAACACCCTGCTCACCGCGCGCTGCCCGGTCGTCTTCGCCCCCGCCATGCACACCGAGATGTGGGAGCACCCGGCCACCCGGGAGAACGTCGCCACGCTGCGCCGCAGGGGCGCCGTGGTGATCGAGCCCGCCGTGGGCCGCCTCACCGGCGTCGACACCGGCAAGGGGCGCTTCCCCGAGCCCACCGAGATCTTCGAGATCTGCCGCCGGGTGCTGGCCGGCGGCGCCCGGGGCACGGACCTGGCCGGGCGCCATGTGGTGGTCAGCGCCGGTGGCACCCGTGAGCCGCTCGACCCCGTGCGCTACCTGGGGAACCGTTCCTCCGGAAAGCAGGGGTACGCCCTCGCCCGTACGGCCGCGGCCCGGGGCGCCCGGGTGACGCTGGTCGCCGCGAACACCGACCCGGTGGACCCGGCCGGTGTAAACGTGGTGCGGGTCGGTACGGCGGTCGAGCTGCGCGAGGCCGTCCTCGCGGCCGCGGCGGACGCGGACGCCGTGGTCATGGCCGCGGCCGTGGCCGACTTCCGGCCCGCCCACTACGCCACCGGCAAGATCAAGAAGCGGGACGGGGTGGAGCCCGACCCCGTCGCGCTGGTGCGCAACCCCGACATCCTGGCCGAGCTCTCCGCCGAGCGGGCGCGCCCCGGCCAGGTCGTGGTGGGCTTCGCCGCCGAGACCGACGACGTGCTGGCCAACGGCCGGGCCAAGCTCGCCCGCAAGGGCTGTGACCTGCTGGTCGTCAACGAGGTGGGGGAGCGGAAGACCTTCGGCTCCGAGGAGAACGAGGCGGTCGTGCTGGGCGCCGACGGCTCGGAGACGCCGGTGCCGCACGGCCCCAAGGACGCGCTGGCCGACGTCGTCTGGGACCTGGTGGGGGCGCGGCTCGGCTGAGGGCGGGTACGGGGGCCGGTTCCGGTACGAGTGCGGGCGCGGCCGCGGCGAACGGCCGCGGCTCGGCCGGGAGCCGGTACGGAGTGCCTGCGGCTCGTGGGTCGAGGGGCCGGTTCCGGTTCTGATCGTTCCGTCGAGCGATCGCGCCCGAAAACGACCGAACACGCCTGACTTCGACTGCCCGGAGCCCCCTCCGAGGGCAGTGCCGCAGGTCACAGCGTCGCCAAGAATCGAGACACGTGTCCGAAGAGCGGGTGAGCCGGATAAACTGGTCACGGCACCGCGTCGGGCGCAGCTCCCGACCGGTCCATTCATGATGAGCCAGCAGCCGCTGCAACCCCAGGGAGCGATGTGTCCCGCCGCCTGTTCACCTCGGAGTCCGTGACCGAGGGCCACCCCGACAAGATCGCTGACCAGATCAGCGACACGATTCTCGACGCGCTCCTCAAGGAGGACCCCACGTCGCGGGTCGCCGTGGAGACTTTGATCACGACCGGTCTGGTGCACGTGGCCGGTGAGGTGACGACCAAGGCCTACGCCCCGATCGCCAACCTCGTCCGCAACAAGATTCTCGAGATCGGCTACGACTCGTCGAAGAAGGGCTTCGACGGGGCCTCCTGCGGGGTGTCGGTGTCCATCGGCGCGCAGTCGCCGGACATCGCCCAGGGTGTCGACACGGCGTACGAGACCCGGGTCGAGGGCGACGAGGACGAGCTGGACCGGCAGGGCGCCGGCGACCAGGGTCTGATGTTCGGCTACGCCTGCGACGAGACCCCGGAGCTGATGCCGCTCCCGATCAACCTCGCGCACCGGCTGTCCCGCCGGCTCACCGAGGTCCGCAAGAACGGCACCATCCCGTACCTGCGCCCGGACGGCAAGACGCAGGTCACCATCGAGTACGACGGCAACAAGCCGGTCCGTCTCGACACGGTCGTCGTCTCCTCGCAGCACGCCTCCGACATCGACCTGGACTCGCTGCTGGCTCCGGACATCCGTGAGTTCGTGGTCGAGCACGTCCTGAAGGAGCTCGTCGAGGACGGCATCAAGCTCGACACCGAGGGCTACCGGCTGCTGGTGAACCCGACGGGCCGGTTCGAGATCGGCGGCCCGATGGGTGACGCCGGCCTGACCGGCCGGAAGATCATCATCGACACCTACGGGGGCATGGCCCGCCACGGCGGCGGCGCGTTCTCCGGCAAGGACCCGTCGAAGGTGGACCGCTCGGCCGCGTACGCGATGCGCTGGGTGGCCAAGAACGTCGTCGCGGCCGGCCTCGCGGCCCGCTGCGAGGTCCAGGTGGCCTACGCGATCGG
>NZ_JBPQTV010000181.1:0-12671 GCF_051386515.1 Streptomyces sp. URMC 123
GCTCGGCCGCTTCAACGCCGCCCCGGCCGGCCTCGCCGAGGCGGCCCTGCTGCGCTGCTGCGCCAGCCGTAGCTGGGCGCGGCGGGTCGCCGCCGGGCGCCCCTACCCGAGCCCCGAGGCGCTGTTCGACGCCGCCGACGAGGCGAGCCGGCAGTTGACGGCGGCGGACCTCGCCCAGGCGGTGGCCGGGGAGACCGCCGCCCGCCGGGGCCCGTACCGGCTGCCCGGCTCCCTCGGCACGTCCGGCGCCCCCGGCGCCCCCGGCACGTCCGGCGCGCTCGGCGCCCTCGGCACGCTCGGCGCCCTGGGCTCCCGCGCCCCGCACGGCCGCCACAGCCACCACAGCCACCAGAGCCGCCACAGCCATCACGACCGCCACGACCGCTCCGCGCTGCGCGCCGCCCACGCCGCGTACGAGAGCCGCTTCGGCCACGGCCTGGTGATCTGCCTGGTCGGGGTGGCGCCCGAGGAGCGGACGCGCCAGGTGCTCGCCGCCCTCCGGGCCCGGCTCGGCCACGGCCTCGACGAGGAACGGGCGGTCGTCGCGGAGGAACTGCGCCGGCTGGCCCTCGAACGGCTGCACCACATGTTCCGGTTTCGCCCGCCATGAGGGGGTTCGGGGCCATCCGACAGCCCTTCGATAGCCCGTACGTGCCTGTTTGATCACACCTTCGGGACCCCGCGCGAGTGAACCGACATCGCGTCGCTACGATGGCCAGGGCCGGTGGACCGTACCCGGCCGGGCCCGACCGACAGAGAAGCCGGCAGGCCCCAATCCCCGCTTCCGGAGGGTTATCCGTGCCGGCTGGAACGCTGTATCGCGGCCGGGAAGGCATGTGGTCCTGGGTGGCTCATCGAGTCACCGGCGTCCTCATCTTCTTCTTCCTGTTCGTCCATGTTCTCGACACCGCCCTGGTCCGCGTCTCGCCCGAGGCGTACGACGAGGTCGTCGCGACGTATAAGACGCCCATCGTGGCCCTGATGGAGTACGGCCTCGTGGCCGCCATCCTCTTCCACGCGCTCAACGGTCTGCGCGTGATCGCCGTGGACTTCTGGTCCAAGGGCGCGCGCTACCAGAAGCAGATGCTGTGGACCGTCATGGTCATCTGGATCGTGCTGATGGCCGGGTCGGTGTACCCCGTCCTGGGCCACGCCGCGCGCGAGCTGTTCGGGAGCTGACACACATGGCCACCACTGAGACCCCCGCCCCGGGCGCCACCGAGCCGGCCGACACCGGCTACGGCCCGGACAACCCCGCCCCGCTCATCGAGGCGCCGCGGGCGCGCACCAAGCGCACCCCGAAGTCCACGCGGACCAACTTCGAGATGTACGGCTGGCTGTTCATGCGGCTGTCCGGCATCGTGCTGGTCGTTCTGGTCATCACCCACCTGCTGATCCAGCTGTTCCTGGACGGCGGCGTCAGCAAGATCGGCTTCGCCTTCGTGGCCGGCCGCTGGGCCTCGCCGTTCTGGCAGGTCTGGGACCTGCTGATGCTGTGGCTGGCGATGCTCCACGGCGCCAACGGCCTGCGGACCGTCATCAACGACTACGCCGAGCGGGACAACACGCGCTTCTGGCTGAAGATGCTGCTGTACACCGCCACGGTGTTCACCGTCCTGCTGGGCACGCTGGTGATCTTCACCTTCGACCCGAACATCCGCTAGAGCCCGGGGCTGACGCGAGACATGAAGATTCACAAGTACGACACCGTCATCGTCGGCGCCGGCGGCGCCGGGATGCGTGCGGCCATCGAGGCGACCAAGCGCAGCCGCACCGCGGTGCTGACGAAGCTCTACCCGACCCGCTCCCACACCGGCGCCGCCCAGGGCGGCATGGCCGCCGCCCTCGCGAACGTCGAGGAGGACAACTGGGAGTGGCACACCTTCGACACGATCAAGGGCGGTGACTACCTGGTCGACCAGGACGCCGCCGAGATCCTGGCGAAGGAGGCCATCGACGCGGTCCTCGACCTCGAGAAGATGGGCCTGCCGTTCAACCGGACCCCGAACGGCACCATCGACCAGCGCCGCTTCGGCGGCCACTCCCGCAACCACGGCGAGGCCCCGGTCCGCCGGTCCTGCTACGCCGCGGACCGCACCGGCCACATGATCCTCCAGACGCTGTACCAGAACTGCGTCAAGGAGGGCGTGGAGTTCTTCAACGAGTTCTACGTCCTCGACCAGCTGATCACCGAGGTCGACGGGGTCAAGAAGTCGTCCGGCGTGGTCGCCTACGAGCTGGCCACCGGCGAGATCCACGTCTTCCAGGCGAAGGCCGTGATCTACGCCTCCGGCGGCTGCGGCAAGTTCTTCAAGGTGACCTCCAACGCGCACACCCTGACCGGTGACGGCCAGGCGGCCGTGTGGCGTCGTGGGCTGCCGCTGGAGGACATGGAGTTCTTCCAGTTCCACCCGACCGGCATCTGGCGCATGGGCATCCTCCTCACCGAGGGCGCCCGCGGCGAGGGCGGCATCCTCCGCAACAAGGACGGCGAGCGCTTCATGGAGAAGTACGCGCCCGTCATGAAGGACCTCGCCTCGCGTGACGTCGTCTCCCGCTCGATCTACACCGAGATCCGCGAGGGCCGCGGCTGCGGCCCCGAGGGCGACCACGTCTACCTGGACCTGACCCACCTGCCGCCGGAGCAGCTGGACGCCAAGCTGCCGGACATCACCGAGTTCGCGCGGACCTACCTGGGCATCGAGCCGTACACCGACCCGATCCCGATCCAGCCGACCGCGCACTACGCCATGGGCGGCATCCCGACCAACGTCGAGGGCGAGGTGCTGGCCGACAACACCACCGTCGTGCCCGGCCTGTACGCCGCCGGCGAGGTCGCCTGCGTGTCCGTGCACGGCGCCAACCGCCTCGGCACCAACTCGCTGCTCGACATCAACGTCTTCGGCCGCCGGGCGGGCATCGCCGCCGCGGAGTACTCCGCCACGGCCGACTACGTCGAGCTGCCGGAGAACCCGGCCGAGTTCGTCGCCGAGCAGGTCGAGCGGCTGCGCAACTCCACCGGCACCGAGCGCGTCGCCGAGCTCCGCAAGGAGCTCCAGGAGACCATGGACGCCAATGTGATGGTCTTCCGCACCGAGCAGACCATCAAGACGGCCGTCGAGAAGATCGCCGAGCTGCGCGAGCGCTACAAGAACGTCGCGATCCAGGACAAGGGCAAGCGGTTCAACACCGACCTGCTGGAGGCCATCGAGCTGGGCAACCTGCTCGACCTGGCCGAGGTCATGGCGGTGTCCGCGCTGGCGCGCAAGGAGTCGCGCGGCGGCCACTACCGCGAGGACTACCCGAACCGCGACGACGTCAACTTCATGCGCCACACCATGGCGTACCGCGAGGTGGGCGCCGACGGCACCGAGTCCATCCGCCTCGACTACAAGCCGGTCGTCCAGACCCGCTACCAGCCGATGGAGCGTAAGTACTGATGAGCACCCCGACGCTCGAGAAGCAGGACGCGACCCCTTCGCAGGACGCCACCGCTTCGCCGTACATCACGGTCACCTTCCGGATTCGCCGGTTCGACCCCGAGGTCTCGGCCGAGGCCGCCTGGGAGGACTTCGAGCTGGAGATCGACCCGAAGGAGCGCGTGCTCGACGGTCTCCACAAGATCAAGTGGGACATGGACGGCTCGCTGACCTTCCGGCGCTCCTGCGCCCACGGGATCTGCGGCTCGGACGCGATGCGGATCAACGGCCGCAACCGGCTGGCGTGCAAGACGCTGATCAAGGACATCAACCCGGAGAAGCCGATCACGATCGAGGCCATCAAGGGCCTCACGGTCCTCAAGGACCTCGTGGTCGACATGGACCCGTTCTTCCAGGCGTACCGGGACGTCATGCCGTTCCTGGTCACCAAGGGGAACGAGCCCACCCGTGAGCGCCTCCAGTCCGCCGAGGACCGCGAGCGCTTCGACGACACCACCAAGTGCATCCTGTGCGCCGCGTGCACGACCTCGTGCCCGGTGTTCTGGAACGACGGCCAGTACTTCGGCCCGGCGGCGATCGTCAACGCGCACCGCTTCATCTTCGACTCGCGAGACGAGGCGGGCGAGCAGCGGCTGGAGATCCTGAACGACCGCGACGGCGTCTGGCGCTGCCGCACGACCTTCAACTGCACGGACGCCTGCCCGCGCGGCATCGAGGTCACGAAGGCGATCCAGGAGGTGAAGCGAGCGCTCATCACGCGCCGCTTCTGATCCCCCGACGCCCCACGCCACGGCCCCGCTCCCAAAAGGGAGCGGGGCCGTTCGCTCGATGCTCTCGCCGTGAACACAACAGAACGGATTCACCCGTATGACGCGCCCCGTTCCGGGGGCGGGTGACGCAGGACGAGGTCGTCGGGCGCTACGAGGGGCTCGGGGGCGGTGAGCTGGTTCTGGAGCAGCCCTCGGAGTCGGGCACGGCTCATTTCACGGTCCGGGGGTGGCCGGTGTGGGCCCCCTCCGCACCGATGAGGCCTGAGATCACCGAGCGTGTCGACGGTGAGGGGTACTGGGACCTGTACCTGCCCCGGCATGGCGAGGGCGCCGGCGTGCTGTTGCGCTTCGACTCGCCCGCGGGGATTCAGCAGAAGGAGAAGCCCTGGTCGCTCGACGTCGGGGGCAAGCGGGGCCGTTTCACCCTGTTCGACAACGAGGGCGGGCCGCCCAGTACGTGTGGGAGCTTTGTGCTGGAGCGCAGCGGCTAGGCTGCGCGGAACCGACGAATCCGAGGGGGCAGGATGGGACGGACCTTGACGCCCGCCGAGGCCGAGGCGCTCGCCGCCGAGGCGCATGCCGGGCAGACCGACAAGGCGGGAGCGCCCTACATCGAGCACGTACGGGCCGTGGGGCGCGGGCTGGAGCACATCAGTGAGCGGCTCGCCATGGTGGGCTACCTCCACGACATCGTGGAGGACACCGACTGGACGCTGGAGGGCCTGCGCGAGGCGGGCGTCCCGGACGATGTGGTGGCGCTGGTCGACACGCTGACCCGGCGGCCGGGGGTGAGCTACGAGGACATGATCCGGAAGATCGCCCAGGACCCCGACGCCGCGCTCGTGAAGATCGCGGACAATGCGCACAACACGCTGCAGGAGCGCACGGCCGCGCTGCCCGAGGACGAGCGGGCGCGGCTCGCGGAGAAGTACCGGGCGGCGCGCGAGGTGCTGTGGCCGGTGGTCGACCGGGAGCTGCTGGAAAGCGTGGTGGAGCGGGTGAACCCCGCGCTGCTGCGCTGACCCTCCGGAACCTCCCTCCGGTGCCCGGTGCGCGTTCCCTACGTCTGGCGTGAGGCCAGCGTGACCACGGTGATGTCCGACTCCGCGCCCACCCGGACCGGCGGCCCCCACGCGCCCGCGCCCCGGGTGACGTACAGCTGGGTGTCCCCGTACCGCTCCAGCCCGGCGAGGGTGGGGTTGGCGAGCTCGGCGAGGTAGTTGCCCGGCCAGAGCTGGCCGCCGTGGGTGTGGCCGGAGAGCTGGAGGTCCACGCCGTGCTCGACCGCGTCGTGGATCACCACCGGCTGATGGGCGAGGAGCACGGCCGCCCGCGCCCGATCGCGGTCGCCGAGCGCCTTGGCGAAGTCCGGCCCCTGCGGCACCTCCTGACGCTCCCCCGCGATGTCGTTGACCCCCGCGAGGTCGAACCCGGGCAGCTCCACCCGGGCGTTCTCCAGCGGGCGCAGGCCCAGCTCACGGACGTGGTCGAGCCACTGGGCCGCGCCGGAGAAGTACTCGTGATTGCCCGTCACGAAGAAGCTGCCGTGGCGGGCGCGGAGCCGGGCAAGCGGCTCCGCCGCCGGGCCGAGGTCGGCCACGCTCCCGTCGACGAGGTCGCCGACGATCGCGATCAGATCGGGCTGCACGCCGTTGATGGTGTCGACAATGCGCTGGGTGTGCGCCCGGCCCAGGATCGGGCCCAGATGGATGTCGCTGACGACGGCTATCCGATAGCCGTGCGCCTGCCGGCCGAGCTTGGCGAGCGGAATGGTGACCTGCTTCAGCCGGGGGCCGCGCAGCACGCCGTACATGCCGTGGCCCACGGTCCCGGCGGCCACGGTGGCGGCCGCGACGGCGACACCCCGCGCGACGAACAGCCTCCGGCTCGGTGAGGGAACGGCGGACCCGGCGCCGGCCCGTACGGGCTCGGGCTCGGGCTCACGTACGGGTTCCGGCTCGGGTCCACGTACGGGTTCCGGCTCGGATACGGGTTCGGGCTCGCGTACGGATTCCGGCGCGCGTACGGGCTCGGTCTCGCGTCCCCCGTCGGGCGCCTCCGCCCCTCCCCCGCCCCGCCGCGCGAACCGCACCCGCAGCAACAGCGGCCGTACCGCCTCCCCCACGAGCAGAGCCAGCGTCAGATAGAGCAGCAGCGCCAGCCACACGTACCCCGGCCAGGCGAACGCCCGTTCAACGGCGAAGGGCGCGCCGGCCCGGCCGGCGACGAGCGCGCCGACGCTGGTCAGCGGCAGGACGACCAGCAGGGCGGTGCCCAGCCGGCGCGGCAGCCCACCGGGCGCGGTCGTGTCCCGCACCAGCCGGCGCCACACGTACCAGTGGACCGCTCCCAGCAGCGCCAGGACCAGCAGGGCCACGATGACGAAGACCACGACCATTCCCCCGTACCCCCGGACCTACGTCGCCGTACCGGAACCGGCGGGGTCCCCCGAGCCGGCACGCCCGCGATACGCCCGAACGGCCCGCAGCCCGATCAGCCCGATGACCGTACCGAGCACGAAGGACGTGATGGCGAGCAGCAGATGCACCCAGAAGTACGCGGTCGGGTCGCCCGCGTCGTCGAAGGCGAGCCCGCTCCCGTCCTGCCAGAGGTTCTTGACGAAGGTGATCCAGATGAACCAGCTCCACACGCCGAACGCCAGGAGGAACCAGGCGGCTCGGCGGCTCAGCACGGCGGGGTGGCGAGGGAGTCCCTCGGTGGATCGGCGCATGCTCCCCAGTATCACCGCAGGCCCCGGCGGGGGTCCGCCCGGGTGGCCCGCCGGAGTGGCCCGCCGGAGTGGCCGGCGGGCGGGTCAGCCCCCGGGGTGACGACCCGTCGACAACCGCCCTGTAATTTCACCGGTGTGCCTGCATTTCTTCCCACTTTCTCCGCGCCCGCGCGCACCCGGCCGTCCCGCCGGGCCGTCGCGCTGACGGCAGCGGCCGCCGTGCTGCTGCCCGCACTCACCGCGGCCCCCGCGGTCGCCGACCCCAAGGACGACCCGAAGGGCGGTCAGAAGCAGTCCCAGCGGCAGCAAGCACGCCCGCCCGCCACGATGTCCACGGTCGGCGGCGCCCGGCTCGGCCAGCCCGGTACCCAGGTGGCGCTCAAGCCCGGCGCGCCCCCGCTGCCGATGGACCTCACCGGCCTGTCCTGGATCGTGGCCGACGCCGAGTCGGGCGACGTGCTCGCCTCCCACAACGCCCACTGGCCGCTGCCGCCCGCCAGCACCCTGAAGATGCTCTTCGCGGACACCGTGCTGCCGAAGCTGCCCAAGAAGACCCAGTACACGGTGAAGCCCGAGGACATGGCCGGGATCGGCTCGGGCAGCAGCATGGTCGGCATGAAGGAGCACCAGACGTACTCGGTCCACGACATGTGGCTGGGCGTGTTCCTCAAGTCCGGCAACGACGCGGTGCACGTGCTGTCCGCCATGAACGGCGGCATGGAGAAGACCGTGCGCGAGATGCAGGAGCACGCGGTCGAGCTGAACGCCGCGGACACGCATGTCGTCACACCGGACGGCTACGACGCGGAGGGCCAGGTCAGCAGCGCCTACGACCTGACGCTCATCGCCCGCTCCGGGCTGCAGAAGCCCGACTTCCGGGAGTACTGCTCGACGCCGCGCGCGATGTTCCCCGGCGAGGAGAAGGACGGCAAGAAGGGCGAGCCGTTCCAGATCCAGAACACCAACCGGCTGCTGACCGGCCACCCCGCCGACGATCTCAAGCCGTACCCCGGGATCGCCGGCGTGAAGAACGGTTTCACCTCCCATGCCGGCAGCACCTTCACGGGCGTCGCCCAACGGGGTGAGCGGGTGCTGCTGGTGACGGTGATGAACCCGGACCCGGGCAAGCGCAGCGGCGTCTACACGGAGACGGCGGCCCTGTTCGACTGGGGCTTCGCGGCGGCCGGGAAGGTCGAGCCGGTGGGCAAGCTGGTGGCCCCGCGGGGCCAGGACGACGAGTCGGAGGACGGCGAGGCCGGCGGCAAGGGCGCCGACGGGAGCCGCAAGGGCACCCGGGCGTCGGTCGCCGCGGCGGGCGGCTCGGCAGGCCTGTGGACGGCGCTGGGCATCACGGCCGGCTCCCTGCTGGTGCTGGCCGGCGCGGCGCTGCTGGTGCACCGCCGGTGGCCGCTGCCGGAGCTGGTACGGCGCCGGCGGGGCTGAGGGCGCAGGGGCCGACGGGGCGGACGGGGCACACGGGGCACACGGGACTCAAGGTGCCGGTGTGGCTGTCGGGGCCTCCTCCGGCCCCGCCTCCGTGGCCGTCCAGGCCGCGCAGTACAGCAGCAGCTTGGCCATGAAGTTGATCCAGATCATCAGGGCGACCGGGACCCCGAACGCCCCGTACATGCTCTTGCCGGCCACGCCCTGGAGATAGCCGCTCAGCAGCAGCTTGAGCAGTTCGAAGCCGACGGCGCCGATGAGCCCGGCGACCAGCACCGCCCGCCGGGTGGGGTGGACGCCGGGCAGCCGCGTCAGCAGATACGCCAGCAGGACGAAGTCGGCAAGGACGCCGATGGCCAGGCCCGCGACGAAGAGCAGCACCCGTCCGGCGCTGTCCTCGGCCACCCCCAGCCGGTCGGCGACCCAGCCCACCGCGCTGCTCGCGAAGGCCGACCCGCCCATGGCCACCGTGCCCACGGCGGCCAGGCCGACCAGCACCCCGGCGTCCTTCAGCTTGAGCAGGAAGAAGTTGTCGGGGTCCTCCTCCTTCTCCCACACGGCGCGCAGGCACTCGCGCAGCGAGCCGACCCAGCCGATGCCCGTGAGCAGCAGCAGGGAGCCGGCGATGGAGCCCACGGTGGCGGCGTTGGCGATCAGCGCGTCGAGGTCGAGCTGGTCGGAGATGCCGGGCACCTGCTCGGAGAGCTGGTGCTTGATCTCGTTCACCTGCGCGTGGGTGAGCAGGGCGGCGGCGATCGCGGCGCCGACGGTGATCAGCGGGAAGACGGCGACGAAGCTCACGAAGGTGATGGCGGCGGCCAGCCGGGTCCAGTGGACGGCGTCGAGGCGTTCATAGGCGCGCCACGCGTGCGTACGCATCAGTCTCGCGGCCGGCGGTCCGACGACGGGGAGTCTCGTGAGCCATTCCATGGCAGGCGTTTACCCTACGCGCACGGGCGTGATCGCCCCGCGCGGCGCGCTTGGCCTTCCGTGTCCTCGATCGCCGGACGGGCTCGATCCTTCGCCGAACGGGCTGGCTCGATCCTTCCGGCCCGCGCGGACGCGCTCAGAGGGTCGCGCGCAGCGACGGCGCCGGCGGGGCGTCCACAGGCGCGCTCTGCGCCGGCACGGCCGACCCCGCCGCCCCGTGCCCGAAGGGGTAGTCCCGCATCTTGCGCCAGGCGCCGTCCGCGCCCTGTTCGTAGAGCGCGAAGCCGGCCACCGTCCACGCCGCCGCGTAGTCCGCCAGCTCCTCGTACGCCCGGTCCATCGCCTCCTCGGCGATGCCGTGCGCCACGGTCACATGCGGGTGGTAGGGGAACTGGAGCTCGCGGGCGACGGGCCCGGACCGGACCCGCTCCTGGAGCTCCGCGCACTCCGGCGCGCCCTCGGCGAGCCGGACGAAGACCACCGGGGAGAGCGGCCGGAAGGTGCCGGTGCCGGCCAGCCGGACCCGGAAGGGGCGGCCGGTCGCGGCGACCCGCGCCAGGTGGCGGCGGACGGCGGGCAGCGCCGAGGCGTCCACCTCGGTCGGCGGCAGCAGGGTGACATGCGTGGGAATGCCATGGGCCGCGGGGTCACCGAAGCCCGCGCGCAGCTCCTGGAGCAGGCTGCCATGGGGCTCCGGGACCGCGATCGAAACGCCGAGCGTTACGGTCCCCACGTCGTTCTCCTTCTGCTTCGCGTGCTGCTGGCCGGGTCCGGTAGGGAGCCGGACCCGTACCCGTGTGCCGGGCTCGTGCCAGTGTGCCGGGTGAGGGGCGCCGCCGCGAGCGGCTCCCCTCCTCCGGCGTCCCGGCGGTGACCGGGCGTCCCGGCGGTGGCCGGTCCGGTGCGGTCAGTGCTTGGCCGGCAGGAAACCCACCTTGTCGTAGGCCTGCGCGAGGGTCTCCGCGGCGACCGTCCGCGCCTTCTCCGCGCCCTTGGCCAGGATGGAGTCCAGCGTCTCGGGGTCGTCGAGGAATTCCTGCGTGCGGGCCCGGAACGGGGTCACCCACTCGACCATGACCTCGGCGAGGTCGGTCTTGAGCGCACCGTAGCCCTTGCCCGCGTACTTCTGCTCCAGTTCCGGGATTCCGGTACCGGTGAGGGTGGCGTAAATCGTGAGCAGATTGCTCACGCCCGGCTTCTCGGTCTCGTCGAAGCGGATCTCGGTGCCGGTGTCGGTGACCGCGCTCTTGATCTTCTTGGCGGAGGTCTTCGGCTCGTCCAGGAGGTTGATGATGCCCTTCGGCGTGGACGCCGACTTGCTCATCTTGGCCGCCGGGTCCTGGAGGTCGTAGATCTTCGCCGTCTCCTTGACGATGTACGGCGCCGGGACGGTGAAGGTCTGTCCGAAGCGGCCGTTGAAGCGCTCGGCGAGGTCGCGGGTCAGCTCGATGTGCTGGCGCTGGTCCTCGCCGACGGGCACGGCGTCCGCCTGGTACAGCAGGATGTCGGCGATCTGGAGGATCGGGTATGTGAACAGGCCGACGGTCGTCCGGTCGGAGCCCTGCTTGGCCGACTTGTCCTTGAACTGCGTCATCCGGGACGCCTCGCCGAAGCCGGTGAGGCAGTTCATCACCCAGCCGAGCTGGGCGTGCTCGGGCACATGGCTCTGGACGAAGAGGGTGCAGCGGTCCGGGTCGAGGCCCGCGGCGAGCAGCTGGGCCGCGGCGAGCCGGGTGTTGGCGCGCAGCTCGGCGGGGTCCTGCGGGACGGTGATCGCGTGCAGGTCCACGACCATGTAGAACGCGTCGTGGGTCTCCTGGAGCGCCACCCACTGCCGGACCGCACCCAGATAGTTCCCGAGGTGGAACGAACCTGCGGTGGGCTGGATGCCGGAGAGCACACGGGGACGATCAATGGCCATGCGGTCCATTCTCTCAGGTCGCCGGCCGTTCTCCGGCCTCCGCCGAAGGAGTGCCGCCGGCCCCGGAGCGGGCCGGCGCCGGGTACGGCGGCACTCGGGCGCGGATGAGACGAGAAACACAGTCGCCGGGCGGGACCGGCGAGCGGCGGGCGGTCGGTCGGCCGGCGGACCGGCCCCGGCGCGGGGTGGGCAGGACGGTCGGCCGGCGGGGCCCCGGCGCGGGGCCGGCGGTCAGTCGAGCGGCAGGCCCGGCGCGGGGTGGGCGGCCATCAGCTCGGCGACCTCCGCGCGGATGGCCGCCAGCGCGTCCTCGTCGCCGGTGCGGGCCGCGGCCACGCCCCGGTCCAGCCAGTCGGCGACGGCCGGCATGTGCTCGGTGCCCAGCCCGCGGGAGGTGAGCGAGGGGGTGCCGATGCGGATGCCGGAGGGGTCGAAGGGCTTGCGGGGGTCGAAGGGGACGGTGTTGTGGTTGACGACGATCCCGGCCCGGTCGAGCGCCTTGGCCGCGACCTTGCCGGGCACGCCCCGGGCGGTGAGGTCGATGAGCACCAGGTGGTTGTCCGTGCCCCCGGAGACCAGGTCGAAGCCGCGGGCGAGCAGCGCCTCGGCCAGCGCCCGGGCGTTGGCCACCACGGCGTGCGCGTAGTCGCGGAAGGCGGGCCGCGCGGCCTCGTGCAGGGCCACGGCGATCGCCGCGGTGGTGTGGTTGTGCGGGCCGCCCTGGAGGCCGGGGAACACGGCCCGGTCCAGCGGCTTGGCGTGCGTCGCGCGGGAGAGCAGCATCGCGCCGCGCGGGCCGCGCAGGGTCTTGTGGGTGGTCGTGGAGATCACGTCGGCGTGCGGCACCGGGGAGGGGTGGGCGCCGCCGGCGACCAGCCCGGCGATGTGCGCGATGTCGGCGACCAGCACCGCGTCCACCTCCCGGGCGATCTCCGCGAAGGCCGCGAAGTCGATGGTGCGGGGGACGGCGGTGCCGCCGCAGAAGATGATCCGGGGCCGCTCCTTGCGCGCCAGGTCGCGGACCTCGTCGAGGTCGATCAGCCCGGTGTCGGGGCGGACGCCGTAGCCCACCCCGCGGAACCAGCGGCCGGTGGCCGAGACGCCCCAGCCGTGGGTGAGATGGCCGCCCATGGGCAGCGACATGCCGAGCACGGTGTCGCCGGGCTCGGCGAAGGCGAGATAGACGGCGAGGTTGGCGGGCGAGCCGGAGTAGGGCTGGACGTTGGCGTGTTCGGTGCCGAAGAGCGCCTTGGCGCGCTCGATCGCGAGGGTCTCGACGGGGTCGATGTTCTGCTGGCCCTCGTAGTAACGGCGGCCGGGGTAGCCCTCGCTGTACTTGTTCTGGAGCACCGTGCCGGTGGCCTCCAGCACGGCCAGGTCGCCGTACGGCACGATGTCGAACCCGGGGGTGTACGGGCCGTAGTCGGCGCGTGCCT
>NZ_JBPQTV010000182.1:0-12658 GCF_051386515.1 Streptomyces sp. URMC 123
TCTCGCCGGCCAGGGTCGGCCGGCGGAAGCCGCTCACCGCCTCCCGCACATCGACCAGCGCCTGGCGGCCCGCCCGTAGCGCGCCAGCCAGCCCGCGTCCGGCGTGCGGCTCAACCGCACCCGCGCCGTGTCCACCGGAAGGTCCCCCAGCGGTGCCAGCGCCGCCGTCCGCACCGCCGCCGTGATCTCCGCGGTCCAGCCCAGCTCCGCCAGCGCGGCGGCCAGCCGCCGCGCGTACTGAGGCGCCTCCCGCCCGCCCGGCGCCCCCGTGCCCTCCGGCACCTGGACGTACGCCGGCAGCCCGCGCGCCGCGTACCACGCGCGGACCCGCTCCAGCGCCCGCTCCAGCGGCATCCCCGGGTCGCCGAGGGGCAGCACCGAGTTGGCGCGCCGGGTGAACCCGACGGAGGCCCGCAGCTCCCAGTCGCCCAGCCGCTCGCTCTCCCGCGCCGGCCAGCCGCGCGCCGCGACGCGCTCCAGCTCCTCGACGCCCGCCGAGGGCCCGCGCCGGCGCGCCGGCGCCGCGGGCACCACCTTGCCCGCCACGAGACTCTCCTCGGCGATCCGGACACTCTCTCCGCTTCGGCGTGTGATCATGAGCACACCGGCGTCCCAGGAGACCAGCTCACCGACGGTGTCCGTGTAGGTCCCACCTGGGGTTCCGGAGCCGGTCAGACGCCGCACCGATACCCTTTTCCCCACGTCAGCAGGGCTGATACGGACCTCGAGTCGTCCGCCAGTGGTGAATTCCACAGCTCTGTCCGCCCCTCCTTTGTGTCTCATGTCCGGGAACGGAGATACTAGGTGCGGGCATCGACGACGCCGCGCTCCCGCGCGCCACGCGGCGGAGCCGCCAACCGGTCCGCCAGCCCTACCGAGGAGGAACGACAGCGTGACCTACGTCATCGCGCAGCCTTGTGTCGACGTCAAGGACAAGGCGTGCATCGAGGAGTGCCCCGTCGACTGCATCTACGAGGGCCAGCGGTCCTTGTACATCCACCCGGACGAATGCGTTGACTGCGGTGCCTGCGAGCCGGTCTGCCCCGTCGAGGCGATCTTCTACGAGGACGACACGCCGGAGGAGTGGAAGGAGTACTACAAGGCGAACGTCGAGTTCTTCGACGAGCTCGGTTCGCCCGGTGGTGCCTCCAAGCTCGGCCTGATCGAGCGCGACCACCCCTTCATCGCCGGTCTGCCCCCGCAGAACCAGGAACAGCACTGATCCCCGGGCCGCGAGGCCCGGCACCGGCATCGCCTCGGTCCCGCACGGCACGCCCGCCGCGCGGGACCGCGGCGTCATGAGCCCCGCGCACGCCCCGAGCGCGTCATGAGTTCCGCGCACGCCCCGAGAGAGTGAGCCACCGTGCCCGCAGTCTCCGACCGCCTCCCCACCTTCCCCTGGGACCGGCTCGAGCCGTACAAGGCGACCGCCGCCGCGCACCCCGGCGGGCTGGTCGACCTGTCGGTGGGCACGCCCGTCGACCCGGTGCCCGAGGTGATCCGCAAGGCCCTGACGGCCGCCGCCGACAGCCCCGGCTATCCGACCGTGTGGGGCACCGCCGAACTGCGCGACGCCATCACCGGCTGGGTCGGCCGCCGGCTGGGCGCCCGCGACCTGGGGCACGCCCATGTGCTGCCGGTGGTGGGGTCCAAGGAGCTCGTCGCCTGGCTGCCCACCCAGCTCGGCCTGGGTCCCGGCGACCGGGTGGCCCACCCGCGCCTGGCCTACCCGACGTACGAGGTCGGCGCGCGGCTGGCCGGTGCCGAGCCGGTCGTCTACGACACGGTGACCGAGCTCGACCCGGCCGGGCTGCGGCTGCTGTGGCTGAACTCCCCGTCCAACCCCACCGGCCGGGTGCTCGGCGCCGACGAGCTGCGCGCGGCGGTGTCCTGGGCACGCGAGCACGGCGTGCCGGTCTTCAGCGACGAGTGCTACCTGGAGCTGGGCTGGGAGGCGGAGCCGGTCTCGGTGCTGCACCCGGACATCTGCGGTGGCGACTACGAGGGGATCGTGGCGGTCCACTCCCTCTCCAAGCGCTCCAACCTCGCCGGCTACCGCGCCGCCTTCCTGGCGGGCGACCCGGCCATCCTGGGTGAGCTGCTGACCCTGCGCAAGCACGGCGGCATGATGGTCCCGGCGCCGGTGCAGGCGGCCACCGTCGCGGCGCTCGGCGACGACACGCACGTGGCCGAGCAGCGCGCCCGCTACGCCGCCCGGCGCGCGGCACTCCGTACGGCGCTGGAGGCCAACGGCTTCCGCATCGAGCACAGCGAGGCCTCGCTCTATCTGTGGGCGACGCGCGACGAGCCGTGCTGGCGGACGGTGGGCGAGCTGGCCGAGCGCGGCATCCTGGTCGCGCCGGGGGAGTTCTACGGCACGGCCGGCGAGCGGTTCGTCCGGGTGGCGTTCACCGCGACCGACGAGCGGATCGCGGCGGCGGTCGAGCGCCTGACGCGCTGACGGTGCGACGGTCCGACGGGCTTACGCACTGACGTGCTGACGTCGTACGACGAGGGGCCCGGGGAGACGAACTCCCCGGGCCCCTTCGCGTGTGCCGCGCGGTGGCGTGTGTCAGTGCCCCAGCTGCGAGGTCAGCTGGCCGGTGGGCAGCTGCTTGTCGATGTCGTCGGTCGGCAGGTTCTTGCTCAGGTCGCCGGTCGGCAGGCCCTGGGTCTTGAGGGCGTCGGTCGGCATGCCGTCCTCGGTGATGTCGCTGACGTCGCCGACGACCTTGCCGAGGTTGCCCTGCGCCTGCTCGGCGGTCTCCGTGGCGGCCGGGGCGGCGGTCATTCCGGCGGCACCGACGGTCTTGCCACTCGCCGGCACGGCGGTCGAGATGGCGTTGCTGCCCGCCTCACCCACCAGGCTGGACGTGGTCTGCGAGGTGCCGTCGATGGCGGTGCCGAGGCCGGCCCCGTCCACGTTGCTCAGTCCGCCCACGGGGTTCTGCGGCATTTCCACGGCGCCGGCCGTGCCGGCGGCGCCGACGAGGGGAGCTGCGCCCGCTGCGACCAGCAGCGCGGCTCGGGCGATCCGACGCGTGAGGGGGAGGGACATTGTGCTCCTTCGACGGAGAGGCTGTGACTACTGACAGAGGTGGTGCGTCCGCCGTGCGGACGCAGTGACTACCGCGTGAGCCCCGGAATGGTTGCGGCGGCCCGGGGTAAAGAATCAGTAATGCGTCGCATAATAGGTTTCGGGTAAAAGCGGACAAATGATGTTCCTGTGTCCGGGCCCGCCGAATCGTCACTTCTCCCTGGGCGCAAGGGAGTTGATGGTGACCCGGGCGGTCGGCCCGTCGCGGTGCGCTCGTAGGGAGAAATGTCCGGGCCTCACCCGTACGGGGGCTGTCTCGCCCGCGCGTGCGAACCATCGCGCCGTACGGGGTGCGCCGCCGGCCACGACGGACCGGCAGCCGTGCCGCGGCGGGTCACCGCCGGGTCGTCTGCCCCGAAACCGTGGAGGGTGAACTACCGCGCCGTGGTGATGCGCACATCGCCGGCGCCGGCCGCGCCGGACCCCGCCGCGTTCCCGTCGGCCGTGCGCCAGCCCCGCTGGGACTCCTCCGCCGTCCACACCCGGCCCGCGTAGGAGACCTCGGCGATGCGCAGCTCCGCGGCGTGCGCCACCGCCCAGTGCGCCAGCTCCCAGCCGCGGGCGCCGGGCTCGCCGCCGGCCCGTGCCGCGGCGGTGCCGACCGGAATGGTGATCACGGAGGGCGCGGGGGAGGTGGCCGACGCCTGACGGTCGCCGCCGGCAGTACTGCCGGCACTGCCGCCGCTGTCGGGGCCGCCGCTCTCCGTCCGCGCGGTCGGGGAGGGCGAGGGTGAGGACTGGGCCCCGGCTGCCGCCGCCGGGCGGGGCAGCACATCGGGCCCGAAGTCCCGGGCCAGCTTCTCGCGCACCCGTACGGGGTCGCCGGGCGTGCCGTCGTCGCCCCCGGTCGTGCAGGTGAACGACGCCGGTACGCGCCCGGTGAGCGCGGAGGACAGCAGCGCGGCGTTGGGCTCGTGCTTGGCGTACGCCTGCGGGTAGCCGCTGCGCTGCACCTTCTGGGCCGCGACCGTCAGCGGCAGCCGCGAGTACCCCGGCACCCGCACCAGATGGTCGTAGAACTTCCCGGCCGAGTAGACCGGGTCCATGATCTGCGTGCGGTCGCCCCAGCCCTGGGAGGGCCGCTGCTGGAACAGGCCCAGCGAATCCCGGTCGCCGTAGTCGATGTTGCGCAGCCCCGACTCCTGCATCGCCGTCGCCAGCGCGATGGTGATGGCCCGTTCGGGCAGCCCCTTGGCCGAGCCGACCGCCTCGATGGTGGCCGCGTTGACCGCCTGCTCCGGCTGGAGTTCATAGGTGCCGCCGTCCCCGCCGCCGGCGCGCACCGTGCAGCGGGGCGGCCCGGAGCCGCCCGTGACGAGGTGCACCACGAGATATCCGGCGAGCGCGAGCAGCACGGCGCACGCTGCCGTGATGCGCAGCAGGCGGCCGCGGCGGGCGGGGCGGACGGGCTCGGACACGCTGACCACCGTACCTGTCCGCCCGCCGGCCCGGCCGCCCAGGCGGGGGACGGACTAAGGTCACCGGCATGGATCACCCCACCCTGGACCTGTCCCTGGACGCCGCGGCGCTCACCGCCCAGCTCGTCGACATCCCCTCGGTGAGCGGCACCGAGAAGCCCCTCGCGGACGCGGTGGAGGCGGCCCTGCGCGCCCTGCCGCACCTCACCGTCGACCGGGACGGTGACGCGGTGGTGGCCCGCACCCGGCTCGGCCGCGCGCAGCGGGTCGTGCTGGCGGGACACCTCGACACCGTCCCGATCGCCGACAACGTCCCCTCCCGCCTCGACGCCGACGGCGTGCTGTGGGGCTGCGGCACCTCCGACATGAAGTCCGGGGTCGCCGTGCAGCTGCGGATCGCCGCCACCGTGCCCGAGCCCGACCGCGACCTCACCTTCGTCTTCTACGACAACGAGGAGATCGCCGCCGAGCACAACGGGCTCAAGCGGCTGGCCGAGCGCCACCCCGACTGGCTGGCGGCCGACTTCGCCGTGCTGCTCGAACCCACCGACGGCCTGGTGGAGGGCGGCTGCCAGGGCACCCTGCGCGCCCGCGTGGTGACCCGCGGCCGGCGCGCCCACTCCGCGCGCAGCTGGCTCGGCGACAACGCCATCCACAAGGCCGCGCCGGTGCTGGCGCGGCTCGCCGCCTACGAGCCGCGCCGGGCGGACATCGACGGCCTGGTCTACCGCGAGTGCCTCAACGCGGTGATGATCGAGGGCGGTCACGCGGGCAATGTGATCCCCGACCACTGCGCGGTCGTCGTCAACTACCGGTTCGCGCCCGACCGCAGCGAGGAGGAGGCCATCGCGCATGTGCGCGAGGTCTTCGACGGCTACGAGGTCGAGCTCACCGACAGCGCGCCCGGCGCCCTGCCCGGCCTGTCGGACCCCGCGGCCGCGGCCTTCGTCGAGGCGATCGGCACCGAGCCGACGCCCAAGAACGCCTGGACCGACGTGGCCCGCTTCTCCGCGCTCGGCGTTCCCGCGGTCAACTACGGCCCCGGCGACCCCAAGCTCGCCCACACCCGCGAGGAACACGTGTCCGCCGCCGCCGTACTGGAGGCCGAGGAGAAGCTGCGCCGCTGGCTCTCCTCCTGAGCGAGGGCGGCGGCGGTCGGGCCGGGGCCCGTCGGGCCGGCGACCGGCGGTGCCCGCACCGCCGGCCGCGACGGGGGTGATCTTCGGCGGTCGTCCCGGCCCGACCCCCGCGACACCGCCTAGGCTGAAGTGCGACGATCCTTCCCCCGCCGGACCGGCGGGGAGGCCCCACGGAGGGAGAGCGCACCATGGACATCGCCGAGGGCACGGTGGAGGGCCAGGACCCCGACCACGCCGGCGGGGGCGAGGGCGTACCGGAGGAGCAGCGCTTCGGCCCCGTGCTGCGCCGCCGCCACCAGCGGCAGTTGGTCACCCCCGACCAGCGGCTGCTCGACTCCGCGCCCGGGTCCGCGGAGTGGGTGAACGCCGACCCCTGGCGGGTGCTGCGCATTCAGTCCGAGTTCGTCGAGGGCTTCGGCACGCTCTCCGAACTGGGCCCCGCCATCAGCGTGTTCGGCTCGGCCCGGACCGTGGCGGGCTCGCCGGAGTACGAGACGGGCGTGCGCATCGGGCGCGCGCTGGCGGAGGCCGGCTTCGCGGTGATCACGGGCGGCGGCCCGGGCGCCATGGAGGCCGCCAACAAGGGGGCGTGCGAGGCCGGCGGGGTCTCCGTGGGCCTGGGCATCGAGCTCCCCTTCGAGCAGGGCCTCAATCGCTATGTCGACATCGGCGTCAACTTCCGCTACTTCTTCGTGCGCAAGACGATGTTCGTCAAGTACGCGCGCGGCTTCGTGGTGCTGCCCGGCGGGCTCGGCACGCTGGACGAGCTGTTCGAGGCGCTGACCCTGGTCCAGACCCGCAAGGTCACCCGCTTCCCGATCGTGCTCTTCGGCACGGACTACTGGAAGGGCCTGCTGGACTGGATGCGCGACACGCTCATCGGCCAGGGCAAGGCGTCCTCGCGCGACCTCGACCTGTTCCACCTCACCGACGACGTGGAGGAGGCGGTCGCCCTGGTCTCCAAGGAGGCCGCGGGCGGCTGACCCGCCGGCCCGACGGGCGGTAGGCCCCGACCGCCGGCCCGGCGAGCGGCCGACCCGGGACCGCCGGTCACGGCCGGCGGCGCCGATCAGGCCAGGCCCCGGCGGGAGACCGCCGGGGGCCGGTGGCCCGCGATCGAGGCCACCATGTCCAGCACCTGACGGGTCTCCGCCACCTCGTGCACCCGGAACACCCGGGCCCCGAGCCACGCCGAGACGGCCGTCGTCGCCAGCGTGCCGATCACCCGCTCCTTGAGCGGCTTGTCCAGCGTCTCGCCGACGAAGTCCTTGTTGGAGAGCGCCACCAGCACCGGCCAGCCGGCCGCCGCCATCTCGTCCAGCCGGCGGGTCGCCTCCAGCGAGTGCCGGGTGTTCTTGCCGAAGTCGTGGCCGGGGTCGATCAGAATGCCGTCGCGCCGCACCCCGAGCTCGACGGCCCGCTCGGCCAGGCCCACGGTCACCCGCAGGATGTCCGCCATCACATCGTCGTACGCCACCCGGTGCGGCAGGGTGCGCGGCTGGGCGCCGCCGGCGTGGGTGCACACCAGCCCCGCGCCGTAACGGGCCGCCACCTCGGCCAGCTTGGGGTCCGCGCCGCCCCAGGCGTCGTTGAGCAGGTCCGCGCCGGCCTCGCACACCGCCTCGCCGACCTCGTGCCGCCAGGTGTCCACGCTGATCACCACGTCGGGGAAGCGCCGGCGCACCTCGGCGACGAAGCCCACCGTGCGGCGGACCTCCTCGGCGGCGGTCACCTCGTCGCCCGGCCCCGCCTTCACCCCGCCGATGTCGATGATCGCGGCGCCCTCGGCCACCGCCTGCTCCACCCGGGCCAGCGCCGGCTCGTCCCGGAAGGTGGCGCCCTGGTCGTAGAAGGAGTCCGGGGTCCGGTTCACGATCGCCATGATCACCGTCTCGTGGGCATCGAACTGGCGAGTCCCCAGTCGCAGCATGGTGGTGCGCTCCTCCTCGTATCGCTTCTCGGCCCGGCGGCGCGCGGGCGCGGCGGGCGGCGCGGGGCCGGCCGGTGCCGCCCCGGCGCCCGAGCCTATCCGCGGGGGCGCCGGTGGCGGCGCCCGCCGCTGTCGGTGGGCCGTGGCACGATCGGGGGCGATACGTGCGGACGGACCCCGGGGAGATGGTCGTGTTCTGGTTCTTTCTCATCGCGCTGGTCGTGGTCGTCGCCGCGGTCACGCTGGTGACGGTCGGGGGTGAGGACGGCGCCGCCCTGCGCGACGCGCACCCGGACCGGCTCGACGCGCCCCTGCCCGCCGACCGCCCGGTCGCCCGCGCCGACCTGGAGGCGCTGCGCCTGCCCATGACGGTCCGCGGCTATCGGATGACGGACGTCGACGACGTCCTGGGGCGGCTCGGCGCCGAGCTGGCCGAGCGCGACGACCGGATCGCGCGCCTGGAGGCCGCCCTGGCGGGCGCGCGCGGCGCCGCCGAGCGGTCCGGGGACCAGGCCCCCGCCGCCGAGCGCTCCACAGGCCAGGCGCCCGCCCCGGAGCCCGGCGCCGGTGCCGGCGCGGTCCGCGAGGAGCGGTCCGACGGCGTCCGGGGGCAGGAGTGAGCGCGGCCGCGGGCGCGCTGCCCGGCCCGGACGGGCTGCCGCGCTGCCCCTGGGGGCTCTCCACCGAGGACTACATCGCCTACCACGACACCGAGTGGGGCCGCCCGGTGCGCGGGGACGACGCCCTCTTCGAGCGGCTGTGCCTGGAGGCGTTCCAGTCCGGCCTGTCCTGGCTGACGATCCTGCGCCGCCGGGAGGGCTTCCGCGCCGCGTTCAAGGGCTTCTCGATCCCCGCGGTCGCCGCGTTCGACGAGACGGACGTGGCCCGGCTCCTCGCCGACCCCGGGATCATCCGCAACCGCGCCAAGATCGAGGCGGCGCTGGCCAACGCGCGGGTGGCGGCCGGCTGGGCGGAGGGCGAGCTGGACGCGCTGATCTGGAGTCACGCGCCCAGCGACGACGACCGCCCGGCGCCCCGCTCCACGGCCGAGGTGCCGGCGATCACCCCCGAGTCCACCGCGCTCGCCAAGGAGCTCAAGAAGCGGGGCTTCCGGTTCGTCGGCCCGACCACGGCCTACGCGCTGATGCAGGCGTGCGGGCTGGTCAACGACCACCTGGCCGACTGCGTCAGCCGCCCGGCGGCCGGGGCGCGCCCGGGTCAGCGGCCCGTGTAGCGGGGCTTCTCCTTCTTCACGAACGCCTCCACCGCGATCGCGTGGTCCGCCGAGGCCCCGGCGCGCACCTGGAGCTCCTCCTCCTTCTCCAGCGCCTCCCGCAGCGGCCGCCCGGCGCCGTACGCCAGCGACTCCTTGATCGCGGCGTACGCCAGGGTGGGCCCCTCGGCGAGCCGCCGGGCCACCGCCGTCGCCCGGTCCGCGAGCTCCCCGGCCGGCACGACCTCCTGGGCGATGCCGAGCCGCCGCGCCTCCTCGGCGTCGATGGAGCGGGGGAAGAGCAGCAGATCGGCGGCGCGCCCGTGCCCGATCAGCCGCGGCAGCGTCCAGGAGACCCCGGAGTCGGAGGTCAGGGCGACCCCGGCGAAGGAGGTGTTGAACGAGGCGGTGTCCGCCACCACGCGGTAGTCCGCGGCCAGGGCGAAGCCGGCCCCGGCGCCCGCCGCGACGCCGTTGACGGCGGCCACGACCGGCTTGGGCATGCCCGCGATGGCCATGACGATGGGGTTGTAGTGCTCGCGCACCGTGGCCATCGTGCGCCGGGTGCCCTCCTCGCGGTCCGCCGCGAGCGAGCCGATGTGCTCCTTGAGGTCCTGGCCCACGCAGAAGGCCCGCCCGGTGCCGATGAGCAGCACCGCCCGTACGGCCGCGTCCTCGGCGGCCCGGGCCAGGGTGTCCCGCAGTGCCACCTTGGTGGCCGTGTCCAGCGCGTTCATGCTGTCCGGGCGGTTCAGCGTGACCGTGGCGAGTCCCTCGGTCACCTCGTACAGCACGGTGTCGGCCATGGGTCCCCTCCGTCGTGGCTCGGTGCCGGTCCACTCGGTGCCGGCCAGGGGACAGCATGGCGGAGATCGTCGGCGGGGAACATGTGACCTCGGTCAAGATTCGACGCGGGTCGTCATGCACGCGATGGCGAAGTATCGCAGCCGGATCGCCGAATTGGGTGGTTTTGCGGAAGTGCGTTGCGCAAGCGATGCCCACTGATGTTGGTCATCGGGTCCCGCCATGCGGGATAATGACCTGGAAGCAATGTGTTCGATGCCGGTGACACCGTGCCTTTCATGGCGCCGTCGGCTGACGATGAGCTGGTTTCAGGAAGGGGAACGAGCATGGCGGCCATGAAGCCGCGGACGGGCGATGGCCCGCTCGAGGTGACCAAGGAGGGGCGGGGCATCGTCATGCGCGTTCCGCTCGAGGGCGGCGGTCGACTCGTCGTCGAGCTGACGCCGCAGGAAGCCGAAGAGCTGGGCGAGGCCCTCAAGAAGGTCGTCGGCTGAGAAACGCGGCCCACACTTTTTGCGCTGCCCCGGTCGCCGGATGACTCATCCGGCGACCGGGGCAGCGGCCTTTTCACGCCGATTGCTCTCGGCCCGATTCGGCCGCGCCGGTTCGGCCGTTCTCGTGCGCCGCGCTGTTCGGCCGCGCCGATTCAGCCGCGTCGGTTCAGCCGCGCTTGACCGCGCACAGCAGCCCGTCGCCGACCGGCAGCAGGGACGACATCAGCTGCGGACTCTCCCGTACCGCGCGCAGCAGCTCCCGCAGCCGCTGGATCTCCGCAGGCGGGGCCGCCGAGTCGACCGTACGGCCGTCCGCGAACACTCCTTCGAAGATCACCAGGCCGCCGGGGCGCAGCAGGCGCAACGATTCTGCGAGGTAGTCGAGGTACTCCATCCGATCGCCGTCGCAGAAGACCAGGTCGTAGCCGCCGTCCGCGAGCCGGGGCAGCACCTCCAGGGCGCGGCCGGGGATGAAGCGCGCCCGGTTCCCCGCGAAGCCGGCGTCGCGGAACGCCTCCCGGGCCAGCTGCTGGCGGTCCGGTTCGGTGTCCACGGTGGTCAGTACGCCGTCGGGGCGCATCCCGTGCAGCAGATGAATGCCGGAGACTCCGGTTCCGGTGCCTATTTCCGCGACCGCCTTGGCGTCCACGGCGGCGGCGAGCAGCCGGAGCGCGGCACCCGTGCCGTCCGACACCGTGCGCAGTCCCGCCTCACGGGCCCGGTCGCGGGCCCGGCGCAGCCCGGCGTCGTCGACGTCCCCTACGCCGTACGCCTCGGCGAACGCCCAGCTCGTCTGCCGGTTGCCGGTAATGGCCCTCTCCTGTCCCCGTAGTTGACGCACCCGTGACTGTAGCCGCTGTGCACGGGAACCCGCAGATGGGACCGCGCGTTACGGGGGTGGGAGGCGCGGTCCGGCACCCGTGTCCCGGTGGATAAAAAGTCGGTCAAAGATCCTTATCCGGAGCTAACGGGCGAGGTGGATATGGTAGGGGCTCCACTGGACACCACCAGAGCCGACAGGGGAGGTGCGGCTGCGGCGGGTGACCGACGGACGCGCTGGCGCTTCCGCAGGTCGGCCGGCGAGCCGAAATCCGTGACCGACACCGCTGACCGTTTCCGCGCAGCCGACTCCGCCACCACCGCGACCTTCTCCACCACCGCGACCTTTGGTGCCGAGCCGGACTCGCCCGCGTGGACTCCGCCCACCTGGGAGGAGATCGTCAGCACGCACAGCGCCCGGGTCTATCGCCTCGCCTACCGCCTGACCGGCAACCAGCACGACGCCGAGGATCTCACCCAGGAGGTCTTCGTGCGGGTCTTCCGCTCCCTGTCGACCTACACCCCGGGGACGTTCGAGGGCTGGCTCCACCGCATCACCACCAACCTCTTCCTGGACATGGTCCGCCGCAGGCAGCGCATCCGGTTCGACGCGCTCGGCGAGGACGCGGCGGAGCGGCTGCCCAGCCGTGAGCCCTCCCCGCAGCAGCGGTTCCACGACAGCCACTTCGACGCCGATGTGCAGCAGGCGCTCGACACCCTGGCCCCGGAGTTCCGGGCCGCCGTGGTGCTGTGCGACATCGAGGGGCTGTCGTACGAGGAGATCGCCGCCACGCTCGGCGTGAAGCTGGGCACCGTGCGCAGCCGCATCCACCGCGGGCGCTCCCATCTGCGCAAGGCGCTGCGGCACCGCGCCCCGGAGGCCCGGGGGCAGCAGCGTGCCCTGGCCGCCGCCGCGGCCGGGGCCGGCGGAGAGGTCGGGGCCGCGTGACGGGATCGGGTTCGAGCGGGCGGGGGGCCGCCGAGCAGCATCTGGGTGATCGTCTCGCCGCGCTGGTCGACGGCGAACTCGGCCACGAGGCGCGCGAGCGGGTGCTCGCCCATCTGGCCACCTGCCGCAAGTGCAAGGCGGAGGCCGACGCGCAGCGGCAGCTCAAGTCCTTCTTCGCGCAAGTCGCGCCGCCACCGCCCTCCGAGGGGCTGCTGGCCCGGCTCCAGGGGCTGCCCGGCGGCGGCGCGGACGGGCCGGAGGGCCCCTTCGGGGGCCCGGGCGGCCCCTTCGACCGCGACATCCTCGGCGCCCGCCCCGACGCGTTCGGCCGGCTGCCCGAGGGCGGCTCCCGCTCGGTGGCGATCGACCGCTCCCGGCCGTCCGGCTTCCGCTTCCACGACATGGACCGGCCGTCCTCGCGCAGCCGGCGCTTCGCGTTCGCGGCGGCGGGCGCCGTCTCGGCGGCGGCGTTCGCCCTCGGCGGCGCGCTGCCGCTGGAGGCGGCGATCGACACGCCCAACGGCCGGGTCGACGGCGCGGCCACGCCGCTGCGCACCGGTCCCGCCACCGGCGGCCGGGCCGTGAACGGCCACGGCGCGCAGGCCGCCCCGGCCGGCGAGGCCCCGGCGTTCCTCAGCGGTGGCCGGTCCGGCACGGCCGGGCCGTCCCTGACCGGGTACCCCCGACCCCCGCTGCGGGCGCACCCCGTCGTGCCGCCCGCGCACACCGCGCTCTCCCCGCTGATACGCCAGGCGCTGCTGCTCTCCCACGGCTCCCCGCCGGCGGCCCCCGCCC
>NZ_JBPQTV010000183.1:0-12652 GCF_051386515.1 Streptomyces sp. URMC 123
CCCGCACGGTGCGCCGCCGAGGAGGTACCCCGGTGCGGCACCGACCCCCGCACGGACAGAGCGCACGACCGCAACCACCCGCTCCCGCCCCTTCGGGGCGGGGAAATGGGGCTTCGCCCCGAAGGGGCGGGCTTTTTACCCCGGCCTCCGGCCAGGGTGAGGTGGTGGTCCCCGCACCGAAGGCGCGGGAAAACGCGCTCACGTCACAGGCGACGTGAACGTGGACGTCGCGCAAACCCGCCGGGAGGGCACATGCGCATAGGAAACGCCTCCGGTTTCTACGGAGACCGCTTCGCCGCCGTCCGCGACATGCTCACCGGCGGCCCCCTGGACGTCCTGACGGGCGACTACCTCGCCGAGCTGACGATGCTGATCCTCGGCCGGGACCTGGCCCAGGACCCGGCCCGCGGCTACGCCACCACGTTCCTGCGGCAGTTGGAGGAGGGCCTGGGCCTCGCCGCGGACCGCGGCGTGCGGATCGTCGCCAACGCCGGCGGCCTCAACCCCGCCGGCCTCGCCGAGCGCGTCCGCGAGCTGGCGGACCGCGTCGGCGTCCCCGTGCGCGTCGCCCACGTGGAGGGCGACGACCTGCGGGGCCGCGCCGAGCGCGCCGGCTGGGGCCCGAACGTGCTCACCGCCAACGCCTATCTGGGCGGCTGGGGTATCGCCGCCTGTCTGCGGGCCGGCGCGGACGTGGTGGTCACGGGGCGGGTCGCCGACGCCGCCCTGGTGTCCGGGCCGGCGGCCGCGCACTTCGGCTGGGCGCCGGACGACTGGGACGCGCTCGCGGGCGCCGTGGTCGCCGGCCACGTCCTGGAGTGCGGTGCCCAGGCGACGGGCGGCAACTACGCCTTCTTCACGGAGCACGACGTCCGCCACCCCGGCTTCCCGCTCGCAGAACTGCGCGAGGACGGCTCCTGTGTCATCACCAAGCACCCCGGCACCGGGGGCGCGGTGACGGTCGAGACGGTCACCGCTCAGCTGCTGTACGAGACGGCGGGTGCCCGCTACCCGGGGCCGGACGTCACGGCGCGCCTCGACTCCGTACGGCTGGCGCCCGACGGTCAGGACCGTGTGCGCGTGTCAGCAGTACGGGGCGAGCCTCCGCCGCCGGACCTCAAGGTGGGCCTGACGCGCCTGGGCGGCTGGCGCAACGAGGTCGTGTTCGTGCTCACCGGGCTCGCGGTGGAGGAGAAGGCGGCCCTCGTGCGCGAGCAGATGGACGCGGCCCTGGCCGCGCGGCGCCCCGCGGAGGTGCGCTGGACCCTGGCCCGTACGGATCACCCGGACGCTCCGGCGCAGGAGGAGGCGAGCGCCCTGCTGCGGCTGGTGGTGCGCGACGCCGACCCGGAGGCCGTGGGGCGGGCGGTGAGTGGCGCCGCCGTCGAGCTGGGCCTCGCCGGCTACCCCGGCTTCCATCTGACCGCCCCGCCGGGCAAGGGCGCCCCGTACGGCGTCTTCGAGGCCGTGTACGTCCCCGCGGGCGGCGTACCGCACCGCGCGGTCCTCCCGGACGGGCGCCGGGTCGACGTGCCGCCCGCGCCCGCCTCCAAACCGCTGGCGGCCGTGGCGGAGCCGCCGCTGCCCCCGCCGCTGCCCCCGGGGCCTGTCCGGCGCGCGCCCCTGGGGCTCGTGGCGGGGGCGCGCAGCGGCGACAAGGGCGGCGGCGCGAACGTCGGTGTGTGGGCGCGTGGCGAGCAGGGCTGGCGGTGGCTCGCGCACGCCCTGACCGTCGAGCGGTTCCGGCAGCTGCTGCCGGAGACGGCCGCGCTGCCCGTGGTCCGCCATGTGCTGCCGGACCTGCGCGCGCTGAACTTCACCGTCGACGGGCTGCTCGGCTCCGGCGTGGCCGAGCGGGCCCGCTTCGACCCCCAGGCGAAGGCGGTGGGGGAGTGGCTCCGCTCCCGTCACCTGGACATCCCGGAGGTGCTGCTGTGACGTTCCTGCGCTCCGCGCTGGACACCGCCTCGCCCGACTACGCGGCCCACCGGGAGGCCATGCTCGCCAAGCTGGAGCAGCTCGGGGCGGAGCACGCGAAGGCGCTCGCGGGCGGCGGCGAGAAGTACACCGAGCGCCATCGCCGCCGCGGCAAGCTGCTCCCCCGGGAGCGCGTGGAACTGCTGCTCGACCCCGACACGCCCTTTCTGGAGCTGTCGCCGCTGGCCGGCTGGGGCAGCGACTACACGGTCGGCGCGTCCCTGGTCAGCGGGGTCGGCGTGGTGGAGGGCGTCGAGTGCCTGATCACCGCGAGCGACCCCACCGTGCGGGGCGGGGCGAGCAACCCGTGGACGCTGCGGAAGGCGCTGCGCGCCCACGAGATCGCGTTCGCCAACCGCCTGCCGGTGATCGGACTCGTCGAGTCCGGCGGCGCCGACCTGCCCAGCCAGAAGGAGATCTTCATTCCGGGCGGGGCGATGTTCAGGGACCTCACCCGGCTCTCCGCGGCCGGCATCCCCACCGTCGCCGTGGTGTTCGGCAACTCGACCGCGGGCGGCGCGTACATCCCGGGGATGTCCGACCACGTGATCATGGTCAAGGAGCGCTCGAAGGTCTTCCTCGGCGGGCCGCCGCTGGTGCGGATGGCCACCGGCGAGGAGAGCGACGACGAGTCGCTGGGCGGCGCCGAGATGCACGCCCGGGTCTCGGGGCTCGCCGACCACTTCGCCCTGGACGAGCCCGACGCCCTGCGCCTGACCCGGCGCGTCGTCGCCCGCCTCGGCTGGCGCAAGGCGCACCCCGACCCGGGGCCCGCCGAGTTGCCCGCGTACGACGAGGAGGAGCTCCTGGGGATCGTCCCCGAGGATCTGAAGGTGCCCTTCGACCCCCGGGAGGTCATCGCCCGGGTCGTCGACGGCTCGGACTTCGACGAGTTCAAGCCCCGCTACGGCGCCAGCCTGGTGACCGGCTGGGCCCGCGTCCACGGCTACAGCGTCGGCATCCTGGCCAACGCCCAGGGCGTGCTGTTCAGCGCCGAGTCGCAGAAGGCGGCCCAGTTCATCCAGCTCGCCAACCAGCGCGACACCCCGCTGCTGTTCCTGCACAACACCACCGGCTACATGGTCGGCCGCGCCTATGAGCAGGGCGGCATCATCAAACACGGCGCCATGATGATCAACGCGGTGTCCAACTCCCGGGTGCCGCACCTGTCCGTGCTCATCGGGGCGTCCTACGGCGCCGGCCACTACGGCATGTGCGGCAGGGCCTACGACCCGCGCTTCCTGTTCGCCTGGCCCAGCGCCAAGTCGGCGGTCATGGGGCCGCAGCAGCTCGCCGGGGTGCTCTCCCTCGTCGCCCGCCAGTCCGCGGCGGCCAGGGGGACGCCGTACGACGAGGAGGCGGACGCCACGCTGCGCGCCATGGTCGAACAGCAGATCGAGGCGGAGTCGTTGCCCGCCTTTCTGTCGGGCCGGCTCTACGACGACGGGGTCATCGACCCCCGCGACACCCGTACGGTGCTCGGCCTCTGTCTGTCGGCGATCCACACGGCACCCGTGCGGGGCACGCGCGGTGGCTTCGGCGTCTTCCGGATGTGACCGGACGGGACCGGATGGGAGGGGAACAGCCATGATCGGGACACTGCTGGTGGCCAACCGCGGGGAGATCGCCCGCCGGGTCTTCCGCACCTGCCGGGACCTGGGCATCGCGACGGTCGCCGTGTACGCCGAGCCGGACGCGGGCGCGGCACACGCCCGGGAGGCCGACGCCGCAGTACTGCTGCCGGGCACCACCCCGGCCGACACCTATCTGCGGGCCGACGCGCTCGTGCGCGCCGCCCGCGCGGCAGGCGCCGACGCCGTCCACCCCGGCTACGGCTTCCTCTCCGAGGACGCCGGCTTCGCACGCGCCGTTCTGGACGCCGGGCTGACCTGGGTGGGGCCGCCCCCCGAGGCCATGGCGGCGATGGCCTCCAAGACCCGCGCCAAGCGGCTGCTCGCGGAGGTGGGCGCGCCCCTCCTCGCACCCGTACGGGCCGAGGACGCCCGTACGGCAGACCTGCCGCTCCTGGTGAAGGCGGCGGCGGGGGGCGGCGGCCGCGGCATGCGGATCGTGCGCCAACTGACAGAACTGCCGGAGGCGCTGGACGCGGCCCGGGCCGAGGCGGCGGCGGCCTTCGGCGACCCGGAGGTGTTCCTGGAGCCGTACATCGAGCGGGGCCGCCATGTCGAGGTGCAGATCCTCGCCGACACCCATGGCACCGTATGGGCCGTCGGCACCCGGGACTGCTCGCTCCAGCGCCGCCACCAGAAGGTCGTCGAGGAGGCCCCGGCGCCCGGCCTGCCCGAGGGGACGAGCGCCGTACTGTGCCGCACCGCCGTCGACGCCGCCCGCGCCCTCGGCTACACCGGCGCCGGCACGGTCGAGTTCCTCCTCGCCCCCGACGGCCGCCCCTACGTCCTGGAGATCAACACCCGGCTCCAGGTGGAGCACCCGGTGACCGAATGCGTCCACGGCATCGACCTGGTGGCCCATCAGATCGCGATCGCCGAGGGCGAGCGGCTGCCCCCCGAGCCGCCGCCGGCCCGCGGGCACGCCGTGGAGGCCCGCCTGTACGCCGAGGACCCCGCCCACGACTGGCAACCCCGTACGGGCCCGCTGCACCGGCTCGCGGTCCCCGAGGGGCCGGGGCTGCGGCTGGACTCGGGCGTCACCGACGGCGACGAGATCGGCCCCCACTACGACCCGCTGCTGGCCAAGGTCGTCGCCTGGGCCCCCACCCGCGCCCGGGCGCTGCGCAAGCTGGCCCACGCGCTGCGCCGCGCCCGCGTCCACGGCCCGGTCACCAACCGCGACCTGCTGGTGCGCGCCCTGCGCCACGCGGACGTCCTGGCCGCCCGCGCGGACACCGGGTTCCTCGAACGCCACCGGGCCGAGCTGGCGGCCCCCGAACCGCACGAGGCCGTCTCCCTGGCCGCGCTGGCGGCCGCCCTGGCCGACGCCGCGCACCGGGCCCGCGCCGGGGCCGTCCCGGCCCGCCTGGGCGGCTGGCGCAACCTGCCCTCCGCGCCCCAGGTCAAGAGCTACCGGCACGAGCCGTACGGCGCCGTCCACGAGGTCCGGTACCGGCTCACCCGGGACGGGCCGCGGGCCGACGACCACCCCTCCGTACGGCCGCTGTCCGCGACGGCCGACCGGGTGGTGCTCGACCTCGACGGCATCCGGCACACGTACGAGGTGGCCGCCTACGCCGGCGGGCGGGTGCACGTCGACACCGCCACCGGTTCCTGCGCGTTCACCGTACTGTCGCGCTTCCCCGAGGCGGCCCCCCGTACGGAGCCCGGCTCCCTGCTCGCCCCCATGCCCGGCACGGTCGTCCGGGTCGCGGACCTCGCCCCCGGCGACCGCGTGCGGTCCGGACAGCCCCTGCTCTGGCTGGAGGCGATGAAGATGGAGCACCGGGTCTCCGCGCCAGCCTCCGGCACCCTCACCGCCCTGCACGCCGCCCCCGGCCACCGGGTGGAGGTCGGCACCCTGCTCGCCGTCGTACAGGAGGACCCGTCATGAGCGCCGCCCTGGTCGAGTCACAGGAACGCAAGGACCTGCGCGCGGCCGTGGCCGCCCTCGGCGCGCGCTACGGCAGGGAGTACTTCGCCGACGTCATCCGCGACGGGCGACACGCCGATGCCCTCTGGGCCGAGGCGGCCGGGCTCGGCTACCTCGGCATCAACCTCCCCGAGCGGTACGGCGGTGGCGGCGCCGGCATCGGAGAACTGGCCGTCGTCCTCGAAGAGCTCGGTGCCGCCGGCTGCCCCCTGCTGATGCTCGTCGTCTCGCCCGCCATCTGCGGCACGGTCATCGCCCGTTTCGGCACCGACGAACAGCGCGCGCGGTGGCTGCCGGGCCTGGCCGACGGCAGCCTGAGAATGGCCTTCGGCATCACCGAGCCGGACGCCGGCTCCAACGCGCACCGCCTGACCACCACCGCCCGCCGCGACCCGGCCACCGGCGACTGGCTGCTGACCGGGCGCAAGGTCTTCATCTCCGGCGTCGACATCGCCGACGCGACGCTCGTCGTGGGCCGCACGGAGGACGCGCGCAGCGGCAGGCTCAAGCCGTGTCTGTTCGTCGTGGAGCGCGACGCGCCCGGATTCACCCGGCGGCCCATCGACATGGAACTCCACGCCCCCGAGAAACAGTTCGAGCTCGTCCTGGACGATGTGCGGCTGCCCGCCGACGCCCTGGTGGGGGACGAGGACGCGGGCCTCCGCCAGCTCTTCGCCGGGCTCAACCCCGAGCGGATCATGACTGCGGCCTTCGCGCTCGGCATGGGCCGCTACGCGCTCGCCCGCGCCGTCGACTACGCCAGGACCCGCCAGGTGTGGCGCGAGCCCATCGGAGCGCACCAGGCCATCGCCCACCCGCTCGCCCAGGCCCACATCGAGCTCGAATGCGCGCGGCTGATGACCCAGAAGGCCGCGCACCTGTACGACGCGGGCGACGACACGGGGGCGGGCGAGGCCGCCAACATGGCGAAGTACGCGGCCGCGGAGGCGGCCGTGAAGGCCGTCGACCAGGCGGTCCACACCCTCGGCGGCAACGGCCTCACCCGCGAGTACGGGCTCGCGTCCCTGATCACCGCCGCTCGGGTGGCCCGGATCGCCCCGGTCAGCCGGGAAATGATCCTGAACTACGTGTCCCACCAGTCCCTGGGGCTCCCCAAGTCGTACTGAGCCCGTGTCCCCGACCTGTGCCCCCCGAGGTCTCCCGAGAGGAGTACTCCGTGACGCGTCCCCAGGACCGCGTGGTGCGCCGTACCACCGACCGTGGCATCACCACGCTGACCCTCGACGCCCCGCACCACCGCAACGCGCTCTCCCGGCGGATGGTGGCCGAGCTCAGTACGGCGCTCGCCGAGGCCGCGGAGGACCGTGCGACGCGCGCCGTACTGCTCACGCACACCGGCACCACGTTCTGCGCGGGCGCGGACCTGCGCGAGGCGTCCGCGGCACCGCCGTCCGGAACGGCACCCGGGGAGGCCGGAACGGGCGCGGCGGGGACCGAGGGCGGCGGGTCACCGGCCGACGCGCTCCTCGCTCTCGCCCGGCTGCTCCGTACGGTCGTCGAGCTGCCCAAGCCCGTGGTCGCCCGGGTCACCGGGCACACCCGGGCCGGCGGCCTCGGGCTGCTGGGCGCCTGCGACCTCTCCGTGGCCGGCCCCGGGGCGAACTTCGCGTTCACCGAGGCGCGCCTGGGGCTGGCGCCCGCGATCATCTCCCTGCCGCTGCTGCCCCGCCTCGACCCCCGGGCCGCCACCCGCTACTACCTGACCGGTGAGCGGTTCGGCGCGGCGGAGGCGGCCCGCATCGGGCTGATCACCCTGGCCGCGCCGGAGGGCCCGAGCGGCGGGAGGGCGGCCGGAGGCACTCAGGGGACGGCCGGCGACGAGGCCGTCGACGCCGCGCTCGCCCCTCTGCTCGAAGGGCTGCGGCGGGGCTCCCCCCAGGGGCTGGCCGCCTCCAAGCGCCTGCTGACGCGCCAGGTGCTGCGCGCCTTCGACCGGGACACCGAGGCCCTGGCCGCCGAGTCCGCGCGGCTGTTCGCCTCCGCGGAGGCGCGCGAGGGCATGACGGCCTTCCTGGAGCGACGGGACCCCTGGTGGACGGCGTGAACGGCGTGAATGGTGGGAATGGTGGGAATGGCGTGAGCGGCATGAGTGGCGTGAACGGCGCGGCCGCCGGAGAGCCGGACGGGGCCGCCGGAGGGTCGGACGCGCTCGCCCAGGGGCCCAAGCAGGACCGCAGCAGGGCCACCCGGCGCCGGCTGCTCGCCGCCGCCGTCGCCTGCCTGGCGGACCACGGCTGGCACGGCAGTACGGTCGCCGTCGTCGCCGAGCGCGCCGGCGTCTCCCGGGGCGCCGCCCAGCACCACTTCCCGACCCGGGAGGACCTCTTCACGGCCGCCGTCGAGCACATGGCCGAGGAGCGCTCGGCGGCCCTGCGGTGCGTGCTGGGTGGCGCGGGGGGAGCACCGGGCCCCGCCCGCACCCACGCCGTCGTCTCGGCCCTCGTCGACCTCTACACCGGCCCCCTGTTCCGCGCCGCGCTCCAGCTCTGGGTGGCGGCCGCCCGCGAGGAGCCTCTGAGGGGCCGTGTGACGGCCCTGGAGGCGCGCCTGGGCCGGGAGACGCACAGGATGGCCGTGGAGCTCCTGGGGGCCGACGAGAGCGCGCCGGGCGTGCGCGAGACGGTCCAGGGCCTGCTGGACATGGCCCGCGGTCTGGGCCTGGCCAATCTGCTCAGCGAGGACGCGCCCCGGCGCGACGGCGTGGTGGCCCAGTGGTCGCACCACGTCCACACGGCCCTGCGGTGACCGCCGGTCCGTACGCCCCAGGGCGACGGCCGCGTCCGTACGGCCCTGGGCTGACCGCCGCGACCGTACGGCCCCGCGCCGGGCACTCAGCGGGCGATGTCCTCGTACCCCTCGATCTCCCGCGGGTCGCGCGAGCCCGGACCGACGTAGCGGGCCGACGGCCGCACCAGCCGCCCCGTCCGCTTCTGCTCCAGGATGTGCGCGCTCCACCCCGCCGTACGGGCACAGGTGAACATCGACGTGAACATGTGCGCCGGCACCTCGGCGAAGTCCAGCACGATCGCCGCCCAGAACTCCACGTTGGTCGCCAGCACCCGGTCCGGGCGGCGGGCGTGCAGCTCCTCCAGGGCGGCCTGCTCCAGGGCGCGCGCCACCTCGTAGCGCGGCGCGCCGAGCTCCTTGGCCGTACGGCGCAGCACCCGGGCCCGCGGGTCCTCGGCGCGGTAGACGCGGTGCCCGAAGCCCATCAGGCGCTCGCCCTTGTCGAGGGCCTGCTTCACATAGGCCGTGGCGTCGCCCGTGCGCTCGATCTCCTCGATCATGCCGAGCACCCGCGAGGGCGCGCCGCCGTGCAGCGGCCCGGACATGGCGCCGACGGCCCCGGAAAGCGCGGCGGCGACATCGGCACCGGTCGAGGCGATCACCCGGGCCGTGAACGTGGACGCGTTCATGCCGTGCTCGGCGGCCGAGGTCCAGTACGCGTCGACGGCGGCGACGTGCTTGGGGTCGGGCTCGCCCCGCCAGCGGATCATGAACCGCTCGACCACGGACTGCGCCTTGTCGATCTCCCGCTGGGGCACCATCGGCAGCCCCTGGCCGCGCGCGGACTGGGCGACGTACGACAGCGCCATCACGGCGGCGCGGGCGAGGTCGTCGCGGGCGGTGCGCTCGTCGATGTCCAGCAGCGGTTTCAGGCCCCAGACCGGGGCCAGCATGGCGAGCGCCGACTGCACGTCGACGCGGATGTCACCGGAGTGGACGGGGATCGGGAAGGGCTCGGCGGGCGGCAGGCCGGGGTTGAACGCGCCGTCGACCAGCAGACCCCAGACGTTGCCGAAGGAGACGTGGCCGACGAGGTCCTCGATGTCGACACCTCGATAGCGCAGCGCGCCGCCTTCCTTGTCCGGTTCGGCGATCTCCGTTTCGAACGCGACGACTCCCTCGAGTCCGGGTACGAAGTCGGACATCAGGCGGCTCCTCGTGATGTGGTCGACATGCGGCTCATGGCCAAAAGTGCCAGGTTCTGTCGGTCCCGGTGCGGTTACGCGGCCGATGGCGGCTCGCGTTCCGTCCGGGTACCCCCGTGATGCCCCGCCCGGGCGGCACTCATCCGGCCACGACGGCGGGGAGTGCGGACTCGGGAGGGGGTCCTGCGGCCGGTCGGGCCACCGGCGGGGGCGCACGACACGGGTCGGAGCGGTCGAAGCGGTCGGTACGGGTCGTTCGCGGCCGGACACGCGCCTCGCGCGGGCATCCGGGGGGTGTCCCGGGGGCGCCGGGCCCCAGCCGATGATTTTGTCGGTCCTGGCGGCCCCGGGGAAGCGTGAGATGCGGCACACGGTGCCACGACACCGCGATGAGCCGCGCACGAGCGCAGTACTGCAAGATGAACGCGTGTCACATGCCGACCTTGATCCCGCCGACATGCGTGTCCACTACACGACCGAGGGCCTGGCCGAGGCCGACCTCGCCCCCGACCCCGTCCAGCAGTTCACCCGCTGGTTCGCCCAGGCCGCGGAGGGCGGGCTGTTCGAGCCCAACGCCATGGTGGTCTCCACCGCCGACACCCGGGGCCGGCCGAGCTCGCGCACCGTACTGCTCAAGCAGTTCGACGAGCGCGGGTTCGTCTTCTACACCAACTACGGCTCGCGCAAGGGACGGGAGATCGCCGGGAACCCGTATGTGTCGCTGCTGTTCCCCTGGTACCCCCTCGCCCGCCAGGTGATCGTGTCGGGGACGGCGGAGCGCACCGGCCGCGACGAGACGGCCGCCTACTTCCGCACCCGACCGCACGGCTCCCAGCTCGGCGCCTGGGCCAGCGAGCAGTCCTCCACGGTGGCCTCGCGGGCGGAACTCGATCGCCTCTACACCGCGTTGGCCGACCGCTACCCGCCCGGGGAGCAGGTGCCCGTGCCGCCGGAGTGGGGCGGCTTCCGGGTCGTCCCGGAAACGGTGGAATTCTGGCAGGGGAGGGAGAACCGGCTGCACGACCGGCTCCGCTATGTGCGGACCGACACGGGCTGGCACGTCGAACGCCTCTGCCCCTGACGGGGCCCTCCCGTGTGCCGCCCGGGGGAGTGCTCAGCGCCGGTCGGCGGGCGGTCGCCGGTCGGCGGACGCTCAGCGCCGGACCAGCGCCGCCAGATCGAGCGCCGCCGCCACCCGCAGGGCCACGTCCTCCGCGTAGGCCGCGTCCGTACGGTCGAAGGGGCGCCGCGCCGGGCCCCGCAGGAAGGTGACCACGCCCAGCGTGCGGGCCCTGCTGCGCAGTACGGCGCACAGGGCGTGCACGGTGTCCTCCGGCCACTGCCGGGCCCGCGCCCACTGGCGGGCCGCCGCCCCCTCCGTACGGCCGGCACCGGCCCGTACGGAGCCGCAGCGCTCGACCGCCTGGAGCGCCGGGTGCCCCTCCACGTACCGCACCGGGATGGTGCCCGAGGCGACCGGCGAACAGGGGCCCGAGCCGCCCGCCGGCGTGGCCGCGGCCCGCACCAGCCGCAGCGGCTCGCCCTCCGCCAGCAGATCGAGCAGCGCGTGGTCGGCGAACCCGGCCAGCGAGAAGTCCAGATGGACCGTGGCCGCCTCCAGGGGGTTCTCGCACTCCGCCGCCGCCAGCCCGGCCCGGTGCGCCTGATGGCCGCGGAAGCGCAGCAGCGAGCCCTCCTGCTCCAGCCGCTTGGCCTCCGTCACGTCCTGGAAGAACCAGCCCACGCCCAGCGGCACCGGCTCCTCGGCGAGCGGTGAGGCGAGCCGCAGGAACCCACTGCGCCAGCAGCGCCGCGCCCCGGAGCCGCCGGTGCCGCCGCGGGCCGATCCGCCGTACGACCGCGCCCCGGAGCCCGAGGCCCCGGACCCCGCCGTCCCGGAGCCCGACGCGCCCCGGTGCGGCCCCTCGCCCTCGTCCTCGCCGTGCTCGTCCGCGTCCGCGCGCAGCGTCACCCACAGGTCCACCGGGGCCGGCGGGCCGCCCTCGGCCAGGACGTGCTGGAGGGCGTTCTCCAGTTCCTCCACCCCGTGGACGAGCAGATCGCCCAGGGGGCGGCCCAGCATCGCGCCGCGCGCGGTGCCCAGGGCGCGGGCCGCGTGCGCGTTGACCACCGCCGGCCGCAGATCGGCGTCCACCAGCACCACGCCCCAGGCCGCGTCCTCGAGGAGCGCCTCGCTGAGCGCGATGGAGCGCTCCAGGTCGATCTGGGCGTGCACCTCGCTGAAGGCGCAGTAGACGCCCGCCGGGCGGCCGTCCGCGCCTCGCACGCCCGCCGACTGGGTGCGCACCAGCACCCGGCCGCCGTCCTTGGTGACCAGGGCGAACTCATGGACCAGCCGCCCCTTGGCCCGCATGGCCTCGAACAGGCGGCCCTGCACGTCGTCGGCGTCCGCGCTCCGTACGGCCCAGCCGGCGAACCCCTTGCGGCCGACGGCCTCCTCCGCGCTCCAGCCGAGGATGCGCTCCGCCTCGCGGTTCCAGTGGGTGATCACCCCGTCGGCGTCGAAGGCGCAGAGCGCGGCGTCCATGCCGTCGAGAAGGGCGGCCAACAGGTCGGAGTCGTCGTGCTCCTCCGGGTCGTCGGGCCGCGGCGGCCGGCCGGACCGAGGGCCCCGGGGCCCGTCGGGACTCGCGCCGGAACCCGCCCCCGACATCGCGCCGGCGCCGGAGTCCGGGCCGGTGGAGCGCATAGGGCCGGAAGGCCGGGAAGCAGTCACCTGGCACCCCCTGCTGGACGTGGCTGCGTGTGCCGCACGTCGGCTCATTCAACTCGAACGTGACTCAGCCCACACCGTGTTCCCGGAAGTTGCCGCAAGTTCCCGGCGATCGTCCCTCGCCGTGCCCAAAAATTCGATTGCCCGTACGGAGCGGCGGTGCCTAGCCTTGCGGCACACGAGAAGGGAGGTGGTTCGGCAGATGTATGAGATCCGGACGCGTGAGGTGGCTGCGGGCTGACGGCCCGTCGTCGCGCTCAGCGCACACCGGGCCGGCGCGCGGGTTCTCCCGTACGCGAGCCCAATCCCGAGCAGTCACCCGATCCGCGGGCCGCCGGTTCGTCCGACCGGCCCTCCCGTGCCCCGAGGCACCGGAGGAGCAGCCCGCGGATCGCCCTTTTCGGCCCCGGCCCCGCCCAGGTCC
>NZ_JBPQTV010000184.1:0-12649 GCF_051386515.1 Streptomyces sp. URMC 123
GTCATGCGGCCCTCCTTGCCCGGCGCCGGCCCCCGCCGGGGGCGGCGGCCTGCGCGCCGAGCTGCGCGCCGTTCACGGACTCGTCCTGCGCGACTGGCTGCGCCTGGTCGCCGACCCCACGAACACGGTGCTCCTCCTCCTGCAACCGCTGCTGTTCCTCCTCGCCTTCGGCGGCGGTCTCTCCGCACTCGTCCCCAACTCCGCCGTCGGCGGCCAGTACCGCGCCTTCCTCTACCCCGGCATCCTGCTCATGGCCGTCCAGGCACCGGCCGTCAGCGTCGGCATCCGCCTGATCACCGACCGGCACAGCGGCATCGTCCGGGAGATCCTCGTCGCCCCGGCCCGCCGCTCGACCCTGCTGTGCGGGATCTGCCTCGGCGGCTGCGTCACGGCCACGGCCCAGGGCGCCGTCCTGCTCGCCCTCGCCCCCGCCGGCGGGCTGCCCTACCGGCCCCTGCCGCTCCTCGGCCTCCTCGCGCACCTGTCCCTCGCCGCCCTCGCACTCACCGCGCTCGCTCTCGCCCTGGCCGTGCGCACCCGGCGGCCGGAGACCTTCACCACCGTCCTGGCCCTGACCGGCGCCCCCCTCCTCTTCGGCTCCGGCGCCCTCGTCCCGCTCTCCGCCCTCCCCGCCTGGGTCACGGCCACGGCCGCCCTCAACCCCCTCGCCTACGCCGCCGACGCCCTGCGCCGCACCGCCGACCCCTCCGCTCCCGCCGGCGTCCACTGGGGCGCGTGGCAGCCGCCGCCGGCCCTGGAGGCGGCGGTCCTCCTGCTGACCGCGGTCACCGCCCTCCTGTGGGCCGCCCGCCGTTTCACGCGGACCGAGAGCACCGTGTAGCGCCGGTCGTTCATGTGCGGATTTCGCCCAGGGGTGCGAGCATCGCTCAGCCACCTGGAAGGAGAAGGACGTGAGTGAGCCCGCGGTCCGGCCGAACGAGACGACGGTGCCGATGATGCCGTGCGCGTCGATGGAGGAAACCCTGGCGTTCTACGAGGCGTTGGGGTTCGAGGTCATCCACCAACAGAGCAGGCCCTATGTGTCCCTGATACTCCAGTGGAGCGGATTCCGGTTGAGCTTCGGCCCGGCGCCCAAGGGCCTGGACCCGGCCCGGGAGGAGTCCGGGTGCTGCCTGGTCATGGTCGACGCCGTGGCGCCGTATCACGCGGTGTTCGTCGCGGCGATGGAGCGGGCCTACGGGAAGGTGCTCAGCTCCGGCCTTCCGCGGATCACCCGTTACCGGCCCGGCGCGTCCCGGTTCACGCTGGTCGATCCGTCCGGCAATTCGATCGTGTTCATCCAGCGCGACGAGCCCCTCGAACTGGAATACGGCGGCTCGAAGAAGCTGACGGGCCTGGCCAAGGCGCTCGACAACGCCCGTATCCTGCGCGAGTTCAAGAACGATGACCTGCAGGCCTTCCGCGCGCTCAAGTCCGCGTTGCGCAGGCACGGCACGGATGCCTCGGTGGCCGAGCGGGCCATCGCGCTGTGCCAGCTCATCGACTTGGCCACGGCCCTCGACGAGCCCACCGACCCCTGGCTCGCCGATCTGCGGGGCCTGGAGCTCACCACCGACGACAGGCAGCGCGTCGAGTCGGAACTGGGGCATCTCGACGGGCTCCAGGAGTGGCTCCCCCGAAGCTGAAGCGGTTCCTTCCGCCGGGGGCGGAGGGGGGAGAGGGGGGAAGAAGGCCGGTGCGGCGGCGGCACCGGCCAATCCACTGACCGAGACCTAGCGGCCGACCTCCCAGGCGAACGGCGGGAGTTCGGCCGCCCGGTGGTAGACGTCCGCGGCCCGCGGCAGCAGCGCGGCCAGCGGGTGCAGTCGCGTGCCGGCCACGCTCGCGAGCGTCCGCGCGCTGTGGTGGAGACACCCGATGAGCTCGCGCCCCTCGGCGTCGATGACGGTGACCGTTTCGGCCGGCCCCTCGCACGGCGTCGTGTCCCGCGCGTGCGCCGCGGCGCACCGCCCGACCCGTACCGTTCCCCGGCCCTTGATGTGTCCGTTCATGTGCGCGTCCCCCTCGGTGCCGTTGTCCGGCGGAAGAGATGCCCGTCCGACCGGCGGCTATCCGGGCCTTGGCACACTCATGGGCGACATCTGGCCGGTTCGTTGCGCACGGCCCGGGGGGACCGCCCGGCGGAGCCGGGAAAACCGTTAGACCACGGTCGCCGGCTCCGGCAGCCTCGTGACATGACGACGCGCTCGTGGCCCCTCTACGGCCTGCGGATCACCACGCCCCGCCTGGAACTGTGCCTGCCCGGCCCGGATCTCCTGGACGACCTGGCGGTGCTGGCGGCGGACGGCGTCCACGACCCCGACAGCATGCCGTTCATCGTCCCCTGGAGCGCGGCGTCCCCGGAGGAGCGGGCGCGGTCGACGTTCCAGCACGTGCTCGGCACGGTCGCTCAGTGGCGGCCCGAACGGTGGACGCTCAGCCTGGCGGTGTCCCTCAAACCCCTCGGGTCCCCCGGGTCACTCGGGTCCGTTGGTTCCCCCGGGGTGGGCGAGGTCGTCGGTCGGCAGGACCTGACCGCGGTCGACTTCGCCGTGACCCGGGAGGCGGAGACCGGCTCCTGGCTGGGCCTGCGCCACCAGGGCCGCGGCATCGGCACGGAGATGCGGGCGGCCGTGCTGCACCTGGCGTTCGAGGGTCTGGGCGCCCGCTCCGTCACGTCGGCGGCCATGCTCGACAACGTCCGCTCCCTCGGGGTGTCGCGCCGCCTCGGCTACCGCCCCGACGGGACGACGGTGGCCTCCGTGGCCGGCCGGCGGCGGACGTTCCAGCGGCTGCGGCTGGAGCGCGCCGCATGGGAGAAGCACCGTACGGTGCCGGTGCGCGTACGGGGGCTCGACGCGTGCCGGTGGTTCTTCCTCGGCCCGCGCGCAGGTCACGCGGCCGAGCCGGCCCCCGTATGACCTCCGCCTGACCCGCGCGTGGGGCGCGGACCGCCCGCGTCCGCCGGGCGCGCGCCCCCGGCGGGGGCCGGCTCAGGGATACAGCGCGCGTTCCAGCGCGTCGAACGCCCGGTGCACCAGCGCCCGGTAGTCGTCGGCCACGTCGTCCGCCCGCTCGCCGGCCAGCAGTCGGCGGGCCGCGGTGACGTAGACCGCGCGCATCGCGGCCACGACGAGGGCCGCGGCCAGGCGCGGGTCGTACGGCGACGCCTGGCGTACGCCATCGGGCGCCTCCTCCGCCGCGCTCTCCGCGAGCACCCGCTCCAGCGCGCTCTCCAGCTCCTCGACCCCCTCGCGGGCCCGCGCCCGCAGCGCGGGCGAGTCGAGCACGATCCGCCAGAAGGGCGGGAAGTCGTCGTCGAGCGCCATCAGCGGATGGTGCTCGTCCAGCAGCCGCAGCAGCAGCCGGCGCAGGGCGGCGAGCGCGGTCTCGTCCGGTCGCCGGTCCCGCACGGCCCCCGTGACCAGCTCGACGGCCTCGGGAATGCGGTCGAGGAACAGGTCCTCCTTGCGCGGGAAGTGGTTGAACACCGTCATCGTCGAGACGTTCGCCGCCGCGGCGACCTCCGCGACGGTCACCTGGTCGAAGCCGCGCGTGATGAACAGCATGGTCGCCTCGTCGGAGATCCGCTGCCGGGTCTCGCGCTTCTTGCGCTCCCGCAGGCCGAGCCTTTTGTCCTCTTCTGCCTCTCCCATGACCAAAACTATACTCACCACAAAGTTTTAGTGACTACAGTGAAATCATGATCGAGAACGATGTGGACGTGGTCGTGGCCGGAGCGGGCCCCGTCGGCCTGATGCTCGCCTGCGAACTCCGGCTGGGCGGTGCGCGGGTGGCCGTCCTGGAACGGCTCACCGAGGTGGACCCCACCATCAAGGCGGGCGCGATCAACGTGCCCAGCTCCGTGGCCTTCTACCGGCGGGGGATGCTGCCGGCCATGGCGGAGGCGCAGCGGCGCACGCTGGAGCGGTTCGGTGCCTTCGCGGCGAAGCGGCCGGAATCCGCCGCCGCGTCCCTCGTGGCGTCCGGTGACGCCGCTCCGGCGGGGAGCGGCGCGCGCAGCTCACCGATCCCCGGTGCCGCGCGCCGGGCGGACGCCCCCAAGAAGTTCGTCGGCCACTTCGCCGGCATCATGCTCGCCGCCGACCTGGTGGACACCGCCGGACCCGGCTTCGAGGACGCCGGCCCCGCGGCCGACACCATCCTCGTGCCCCAGCAGGACATCGAACGCGTGCTGGGCGAACGGGCGGCGGAGCTCGGCGTCGACCTGCGCCGGGGCGTCGAACTCACCGGTTTCGACGCGGACGCCGACGGCGTCACGGTGCACACCGCACCCGTGGCCGGCGGGGCGCCCGGGGCGATCCGCGCCGGCTGGCTCGTCGGCTGCGACGGCGGCCGCAGCACCGTCCGCAAGCTCGCCGGCTTCGACTTCCCCGGCACCGCCCCCGAGATCACCGGCCGGCAGGCAATCGTGGACATGACCGGCGCGGAGGCGCTGGGCACCGGCTGGAACCGCACGGACACCGGAATCTACGCGCACGGCCCGATCCCCGGCCGCATCCTCACCGTGGAGTTCGACGGCCCTCCGGCCGACCGCACCGCGCCCGTCACCCCCGAGGAGGTACAAGGCAGCCTGCGCCGCGTCACGGGCGTGGACGTCACCGTCCACGCCGTGCACACCGCGACCCGCTTCACCGACAACGCCCGCCAGGTCGGCGACTACCGCAGGGGCAGGGTGCTGCTGGCGGGCGACGCGGCCCACGTCCACTCGCCCTTCGGCGGCCAGGGGCTGAACCTGGGCATCGGCGACGCGATGAACCTCGGCTGGAAGCTCGCCGCCGTCGTGCGCGGCTGGGCGCCCGAGGGGCTGCTGGACACGTACACCGCGGAGCGGCACCCCATCGGCGCATGGGTACTGGAGTGGACCCGGGCGCAGATCGCGCTGATGCGCCCCGACGCGCACGCCCGCGCCCTGCGCGCGGTCGTCGCCGACCTCGCCGGGACGGTCACCGGCACGACGTACTTCGCCCGCAAGATCTCCGGTGTCTGGCAGCGCTACGACCTGCCCGGCGACCACCCCGCGGTCGGCGCGAGCGCGCCGGACCTCGTGTTCGCCGACGGCACCCGGCTCGCGGACCTCCTCCACGGCGGCCGCGGTCTCCTGCTCGACCTCTCCGACGACGCCCGGCTGAGGGCCCACGCGGCCGGCTACGGCGACCGGGTGGACGTCGTCACGGCGGCGTGCCCCGACCGGCCCGAGCTGGCCGCCCTCCTCGTCCGCCCGGACGGCTTCGTCGCCTGGGCGGCGGACACGGGCCGTACGGGGTCGGCCGCTGCGGGCGCGGCTGCCACGGGATCGGCCGCCGCGGAGCCCGCGTCGATGCCGGGGGCCGGGCTGGCCGACTCCCTGTGCCGGTGGTTCGGGGCCCCCGTGGCCGCCCGGGCCGCCGGCTGACGAAACGGCCCTCCGGCCGGCCGGGGCGCGCTGCGTAGGGTGAGGATCATGACAGGCGAACGAGACCTCACCACGCTGCTCACCAGCGCGCGCCCCCGGCTCAACCCGGGTGGTTACGTCTTCACCACCGTGCCGGACGGGACCGTACCCACGGGGGTGCGGCCCGTCGTGACCGTCACGGAGGACGAGGGGCTCACCCTCGTCGTACCACGGGAGCAGGCCGACGCCGCGGGCCTGCCGTACGACTATGTCGCCGGCTGGATCACCTTGCGCGTGCACTCCGCGCTGGACGCGGTGGGCCTCACGGCCGCCGTCGCCCGCGTCCTCGCGGACGCGGGCCTGAGCTGCAATGTCGTGGCCGGCTTCCACCACGACCACCTCTTCGTCCCCCTGGAGCGCGCCGCCGAGGCGGTCGCGCTGCTCGACGCGCTGGCCACCGCCCACGGCGCCTGAACCCGCCGGGCGGCGGCGCCCGAGCCCGCCGGGCCATGGTGCTTGAACCCGGCGGGCGGCCGCGCCCGAGCGCGCCGCGCCACCGTGGCCTCCTCCTCGGGTCACTCCATCAGCGGATGCTCAGGGTGACGTTGCCGCCAAGGCTGCGTTATGCGGGCACAACCACCGAGGAGGAACCGTGCCCCTGCCCCCCATGACCCCCGAGCAGCGAGCCGCCGCGCTGAAGAAGGCGGCGGAAGCCCGCGAGGCGCGAACCAAGCTGTTGGACACCATCCGCAGCGGCAAGAAGAAGATCGCGGAGGTGCTGCACAAAGCCAAGGAGGACCCGATCATCGGCAAGACGAAGGTCGTCCAGCTCCTGCGCGCCGTGCCCGGCGTGGGGCCGGCGAAGGCCGCCGCGATGATGGACGAGATCGGCATCGACGCCAACCGGCGCGCGGCGGGGCTCGGGGAGCGCCAGCGCGCCGACCTGATCCAGGCCGTCGGCTGAGCCCGACGACGTCCGAACAGCGGCCGCGGCGAGCCCTCGCCGCGGGCCGCCCGCACGAGACGGCCCCCGGGGCCCAAGCCCTCGCGGGGCCGCACTCGGCCGGCTGATCCGGCTCGGCGGCGGCGCGTCCGGGCGTCCGGACCCCGACCCGCGACACCACGCCCGGGTCAGCGCGCCCGCGCCTGGGGCAACGTGCCCGCGGCGGCGCGCCCGGGTCAGCGCGCCCGCATCAGCCCGGACCCGTACCAGTCGTCGGGGCCCTCCACCCCCGGCAGCACGAAGAAGTAGCCGCCCCCGAACGGGGTGATGTACGGGGTCATCGGCTCGTTGACGAGCCGCTTCTGCACGGTCTCGAACTGCCGTACCACGTCCTGCTGGTAGCAGACGAAGATCAGCCCGAGGTCGAGTCCGCCGTTGTCGCGGAACCCGTTGTCGTAGCTGTAACTGCGCCGCAGGATGCGGGAGTCGTCCGTGGCGGGCGTCCGGGGGTTGGCGAGGCGGATGTGCGCGTTCAGCGGGATGAGCTCGCCCTCGGGGTCCCGGCGGTAGTCGGGCGTGTCGGTCTCGTGCTCACCGTCCAGCGGCGCCCCGGTGGTCTTGAACCGGCCGATCATCTTCTCCTGGCGGTTGACTGGCACCTTGTCCCAGGGCTCCACCTGGATCTTGATGGTGCGGATCACCTGGTAGCAGCCGCCGGCGGCCCACTCGGGCTCGTCCGAGTCGGGCGTCACCCACACCAGCTGGTCCATCTCCCGCACGGAGGTCCGGTCGGGGTTGGAGATGCCGTCCTTGAAACCGACGAAGGTACGCGGCGACCCCACGGGCCGCGGCGGGTTGATGAACCCCTCGGCGCGCCAGCGGACCTTGAGCGCGCCGTCGGTCGCCTTCGCCAGATCGCGCACGACATGCACCACCGCGTCGCGGTACTCCGCGCAGATCTGCAGCGACAGGTCGCCGTGGCACCACTCCGGCTCCAGCTTGTCGTGCGGGAACGCGCGCATCGGGCGCAGCCGCCGCGGCTTGTGCCGCTCCAGCCCGAACCGGCCGTCGAAGAGCGAGGCACCCACCCCGAGCGTGACGGTGAGGCGGTCGGCGGGGCCCGGGATGGCGGCGACGTCCGGGTTCGGCGGGGTGATGCCGGCCGTGAGGTCGCGCGAGCGCGAGGTGAGCTCCTTGAACAGGTCCTCCAGCCCCTTGCGGTCCTCGGTGAGGACCTCGAACGCCAGGAAGGCCGCGAAGTGTTGCTGCGGTGTCAGCACCCCGGCCTGGTGGGGCCCGTGGAACTCGATGTGGCTCGGGCCGTCACCGCCGCCGTGCCGGCCCGGCCGGGACGCCGTCCCGCCGGGCCCGGGGCGCTCGGCGGCCCACGCCGGGGAGGCGCCGGCGCCGACCCCGGCCGCCGCCGCGCCGACGGCGCCGATCGCGCCCTTGAGAAAACCACGGCGCCCGGCACCTTCCTGCTCCTCGCCCGCCGACACGGCGCCGCGCTCACATCCCGTCATCCCGCTGTTCCTCCTTGATGCTTCGTCCCTGTCGAGATCTTCCGCTTCGGATCGGCGGCTATCGGGTCGGCGCCGTACGTCACCTCCCTGGCGTAGTGATTTCATCTGATCCATCGGACCGGTCGGTGTGCCGCACCGGGGAGCGGGGCGCCGGGCGCGTCGGGTGATGCGGGTGGGGCGGGGAGAGCGGGCCCCCGCACGGCCCTTCGCGACGCGTCGCCGAGCCCGCTCACGAGGCGTTGCGGAGCCCGTTCACGAGGCGTTCCCGCACCCGCCCACCGATGGCAGATGCGAGGGCATCGCACCTGGTCGGAGGCCGTATGACGGCCATAGCCGCAAGGCGTTCCGCGTGCCACCGTAGGACGCATGGAGAGGCATGAGCACGTCCACGCCCAGCGCCCCGTCCGTCCCGACGACCACCCCGTGACGCCCCTCGACGCCCACCCGACGCCCGGCCCCGGCGACCGCTCCCGGGAGCCCTCCGGGGAGCACTCGGAAGGGCGCCCGGCGGCCCGGGCCGAGGGCCCCTCCGCCGCCCATGGGGGAGGGCCGCCACCGGGCCACCGGCACGCCGGCCCCCGCCACCGCCTGGCCCATCTGCTCACCCCTCACACGCACGAGCCCTCGCAGCGCGTCGACACGGCGCTGGAGTCCTCGGCCCAGGGCATGCGGGCGCTGTGGATCTCGCTCGCCGTGCTCGGGGCGACCGCCGCCGCGCAGGCGGTGGTCGCCCTCTGGTCCGGGTCGGTGGCCCTGCTCGGCGACACCGTGCACAACGCCGCCGACGCGCTCACCGCCGTGCCGATCGGCATCGCGTTCGTCCTCGGCCGCCGCGCCGCCACCCGCGCCTTCACCTACGGCTACGGGCGCGCCGAGGACCTGGCCGGCATCGTCGTCGTGGTCACGATCGCGGCCTCGGCGGCCTTCGCCGGCTGGGCGGCCGTCGACCGGCTGGTGCACCCGCGCGAGGTCGACCACCTCCCGGCCGTCGCCGCCGCCGCGCTGGCCGGATTCCTCGGCAACGAGTGGGCCGCCCGCCACCGCATCCGCGTCGGCCGACGCATCGGCTCCGCGGCGCTGGTCGCCGACGGCCTGCACGCCCGCACCGACGGCTTCACCTCGCTGGCCGTGCTGATCGGCGCGGGCGGTTCCGCGCTCGGCCTCCACCTGGCCGACCCCGTCGTGGGCCTCGCGATCACCGCCGCGATGGTGCTGGTGCTGCGCGACGCCGCCCGCGAGGTCTTCCGCCGGGTGATGGACGCGGTCGACCCGGCCGTGGTCGAAACGGCGGAACGCGCGCTGCTCGCGGTGCCCGGAGTGCGGGGGGTGGCCGAGCTGCGGCTGCGCTGGATCGGCCACCGCATGCGAGCGGAGGTCGCGGTGATCGTCGACGCCGGGCTGACCCTGCGCGCGGCCCACGCGGTGGCGGTGGCCGCGGAACAGGCCCTGCTCGCCGAGATCCCCCGCCTGACCGCCGCCCTCGTCCACGCTGGCCCGCCCCCCGCGCAGGACCCGGCCCAGGACGCCGCCCAGGACGCGGCCCAGGGCGTTGTCCAGGACGGCGCCCGGGAGTCGGCCCGGGACGCCGTTCGGGAACCGGCCCCCGCCGCGGACCCGGCCGGCTCCCCGGCGGCGAACCTCACCCCCACACCGCCCGACGGAAACCGTCTCGCCCAGACCTGACGCGCTCGGACAGTTCCGGCGGCCCGGCGGCCCCGGCCCGGCGGCGGGGAAGCGGGAGGGGCAGCCGCGCGCGGCGGCGGGGGAGGGCCGGCCGCCGGGTCAGCCGCGATCGGCCTCCCGCGCCACGCGCTCCAGGCGGCCCCGGTACTCCTCCCACCACGCCGCGTCCTGTGACGGCAGGTTGTCGTTGCCGCTGAGCAGGCCCGCCGTCCCGTCGATGAGTTCCCGGACGATGTCGGCGTGACCGGCGTGCCGGTCGGTCTCGGCTATCACATGCACCAGGACCTGATGCAGCGTCACATCGCGACTGGCCTCCCCCCACCACGGCACACGGCCGGGCGCGTCCAGCGCCAGGGCGTCGATCGTGGCGTCCGAGTGGCGCCAGGCCCGGCGGTACAGCTCGACGATGTCCTCCCGCGATTCGTCGGCCGTGGCCCACATGTCCGCGTTGGGCTCGGCGCCCTCCTCGAACCACGGCAGCGGCTCGGCGGAGGGGCGCCCGAACACCCCGCCGAAGTACCCCAGCTCCATACTGGCGACGTGTTTGACCAGGCCCAGCAGATTGGTTCCGGTCGGTGTCAGCGGGCGGCGGACGTCGTACTCCGAGAGCCCGTCGAGCTTCCACAGCAGGGCCTCGCGCCCGGTCTGCAGATAGCGCCGAAGGGTGGCTTTGGCTTGTGACTCGATCATGCGAAGAGTCTCGCACCCGGCACTGACAAAGGCCGCCGGCAAAGCGGAGTTGTACGCTCCACAGCCGCGGCAGACGCGGCCGACGGCTCACCCGGCGATGCCGCGCACCGCGTCCTCGACGATCGCCTCCAGGCGTGCGTGGTGGGCCCCGCGCCAGTACACGCGCTCGCACGCCGTGCACCGCGCGAACACGTCGTACGTGCGCCGGGTGCCGCTCTCCAGGACCTCGGCGACCGTGTCCTTGTCGGCGTCCTCGAGCGGGCCGTTGCACGCGGTGCACCGCGTCCAGGGCGCGAGGTCGGGCGCGAACCGGCCGAGCACGTCGCGCACCTGCTCGTCGGGCCGGTCGCTGTAGACGAACGCGCCCGCCCAGATCTCCCGGCGCCGCAGCAGCCCGCGGTCCCGGGAGAGCAGCACGCGCCGCTCCGCCGCCGACAGGGCGGCCAGGGCCGAGTCCCCGATGTCCTCGTTCTCGTACGCCGCGTCGACACCGAGCAGCCGCAGCCGCCGGGCGAGCGTGCCCAGGTGGACGTCGAGCAGGAACCGCAGCGGCGCGCCCGGCACCCGCTGGGGGCGTACGACGGCCCGCACCTCGACGTGCGCGCCCGCCGCCGGCACATGGGACGGCGCCGTCTCCCGCCCGTCGACGACCAGGCGGCCGACCTCCGTGAGCGGCACGCCGAGCGATTCGACGACATGGCCCAGCGACGAGGTGCCGTCCGTGATCACGGGCGCGGGGCCGCCGCGCATCTCGGGGGCGACGAACAGCCGCAGCTCGGGCGCGACATCGACGTGGATCTCCGGTCTTCTCACGTCTCCAGAATGGCATTCGGGGGCCCCGGCGATCTCGCCGGGAAGGGCCTTGTCGATCATCACCCTCGCGTGCGGGTGGCGAGAATCACCGTCGGACATGTCCGGATCGGGACCTTGGGCCCTGGAGGGGCGGACGGCTCGGCCGCAGCCTGTGAGGGAATATCGGGGCGCCCCTTCCCCAACGGAGCGCCTCACGTCCCCTGCGGAGTGCCTCACGCAGCGGATTCCCCACGGCAAGGCGAGGACCTCAGATGACCGCGATGACGGCGGCCGCCGCACGGACCGGCGGACCCCAGGACGACAGCCCCCAGCTGCTGGAGCACATCCTCGGCTGGACGCTCGTCGTCGTCCTCGCCATGTTCGTCACCCAGACCGGCCTGATCTGACCCCGGGAGCCTCGTGGGCTCAGAAGCGGAACGTCTCCGGCTCCGTGGGCGGGGCCGGGGTGGGCGCGGGGTGGCAGGTGAAACCGAGCTTCGTCAGCGCCCTGACCACCTCGCCGGAGGTGAAGTCGCGCCGGTCCTGGCCGGTCACCACCGCGCCGATTTGCCGGACCGGATAGTTGTTCCGCCCGATACGGGCGAATTCCTCGGCGATCGGTTCCGGCTTGACTCCGTGCATCGCCTGTTCCACCTCGCTCGCGGTCAGGTGGAAGGGGTAGCCGGCGATGATGCAGCGCATGGGGCCTCGACAAGTGCTGAGGAGTGAGTCGGGTACGGCCAGCCTCCCATACGCGACCGCGCACGGGAAGGACATGTGACCGCGAGAAAATCCCCCATGTCTCCGGGTTCCGTGCTATGGTCGATTTCAGTTGCAGTTGTGGTACCCATGAACTCGTGTGCACCTGGCGGATGTGATCGTTCAGGTGCATTTTTGTTTGACCGGTCTCACCGGATGGGGTCATCGCGGCGACGCGAAATCCGCGGAACACCTCGCGGAAATCCCGGCACTGCCCCGGCAATGCCCCCTACAAAGGAGATCGAAATGGCTGTTGGCATCGTGAAGTGGTTCAACGCGGAAAAGGGCTTCGGCTTCATTCAGCAGGAGGGTGGCGGCCCGGACGTGTTCGCCCACTACTCCAACATCGCCACCCAGGGCTTCCGTGAGCTCCAGGAGGGTCAGCACGTGACCTTCGACGTCACGCAGGGCCAGAAGGGCCCGCAGGCGGAGAACATCGTCCCGGCCTGATCCGTCCGGAACCGCCGGGCCCGCGCCTCGGAGTCTGCTGAAGCAGGCTCCCACGGTGCGGGCCCGCGCCGCTGTCGGCGGCCTTCGGAGTGTCGTGCCCCGGTCCGTTCGACGGCCGGGGCACAGCGACAGGCTCCGAAACGGGGCCGAGCCCACGGATCGCCTCCCGCTTTTTCCGCCGGGAGAATCCGCGCCCCACGTCTTTTGGCCCCACATCTTTTGAAAGATTCACCCTCGGCCCGTTCCATGGACCCGCGCGGTGCAGCACCGCGAAGCCGGTTCGGCGCGCGCCGTCCCACAGGAAGGCCGCGTACTTGCACCGCCGCACCAGCACCTCGTCCCCCCGTAACGGCGCGTCGACCCCCCGTACGGGAGCGTCGGCCGCCCGCGCGGGCGCCTCGAACCCCCGCACCC
>NZ_JBPQTV010000185.1:0-12631 GCF_051386515.1 Streptomyces sp. URMC 123
GGGCGTGCCCGCGCAGGGGCGGGGGCCCCTCGGCGGCGGCGGGGGAGCGGCGCACCCCCAAAAAACACACGCCGAGCGCGGAGCGCTCGGCGTGGTCGTGTTGGCGCCCCGCGACCCCCTCACCCGCGCGCAGCTCCGCCGCATGGCGGACCTCGCCCGCGCCGAAGGGGTGACCGTGCGCTGGGAGGACGCCCGCGGCGGCGTCCGCGCCCCCGCCCGCACCGTCACCGCGCTGCTGCCGCTCCTCGCCCGCGCCCACCGCATCGTCGTCGGCGACCCGTTCTCCCGCTATGTGCAGCTGCTGCTGACGATGAGCAGGCCGCGCGAGCTGGTCGTGGTGGACGACGGCACGGCCACCATGGAGTTCGTGGCCCAGCTGGCGCGCGGCGAGCGCCTGGTCCGCTGGCACCGCTCCGGCCGGGGCGGCCGGAGCGCGCGCGAAACCCTCTTCGCGCCGGCCGCCGCCCTCGCGCGCCGCCGGCTCGCGCCCCGCGCGGGCCGGCGCGTCGAGGTGTTCACCTCGATGCCCGTGGAACCACCCGCGGGCATCGAGGTCACCGTCAACGACTACGCCTGGACCCGCGCCCGCTTCGGGCCGCCCACGGTCACCCGGGGCGCGGACCTCGTCGGCACCTCGCTCGCCGAGACCGGCGTGGTCGACGCGGACCGCTACCTCGACGCCGTCCGCGCGCTCGCCCGCGCCCACCGCGCCACCCGCTACTTCGCCCACCGCCGCGAGGGCGCCGAGAAGCTGCGCCGGCTGGCCGAGCGCACCGGCCTGGAAGTCGTCCGGCCGGAGCTGCCGCTGGAGCTGATCGCCCGCCGCGGCCCGATCGGCTCCACCGTCGTGAGCTTCCCGTCCACCGTCGTGCACACCCTGCCGCTGGCCCTCGCCGGCACCGGTGTGAAGGTCGTGGCCGTGGACGTGGACCCGGCCTGGCTCACCGACACGGCCTCGCCCCGGGCCCACGGTTTCCTGACGGGCGTCACCGGAAGCGCGCGCGACGCGCACGGGCTGGAGTCCGTACCATCGGACGCGGAGACCCCGCGATCACCGGAGGCGGCACGGCCTCCGCAGGCGGCTCGGGCCCCGGAGACCCCGAGGGCCCGGCACTGATCTACCGGAGCCGGACAACCCAATTCGACGAGATTACCCAGCGGAGCAACCGGGTATGCGTCGTGAGTCGAAATTTCCATCCCCTATCGGGCTGAACTTTAGTTGAACGAGGGGCAGTTGCCGAGCCGGGCGACGTACCCTTCACCGGGTGAAGCAACTGATGTCCCGCGAGTCCAACGCCGAACCGCCGCCGGAGGCCGAGCTGCCCGGCGCGCTCCCGCCCGCCCTGCGCGCCGAACTCATCGCGTTCCGCCGGGACTTGCACATGCACCCCGAGCTGGGCAATCAGGAGTTCCGCACCACCGCGGCGCTCAAGGGCAGACTGGAGCGGGCCGGTCTGCGGCCCCGTGTGCTCCCGCTCGGCACCGGACTGATGTGCGACATCCTGCCGGGCGGCCCGGACGCCCCCGTGAGCTGGGACGGCGTACGCCCGATGCTGGCGCTGCGGGCGGACATCGACGCGCTGCCGATCCCGGACACCAAGACCGTGTCGTACCGCTCCACCGTCCCGGGCCGGGCGCACGCCTGCGGTCACGACGTCCACACCACCGTCGTACTCGGCACCGGTCTGGTCCTCGCCGAGCTCGCCGCGCTGGGCCGTCTGCCGTACCCCGTACGGCTGATCTTCCAGCCGGCCGAGGAGGTGCTGCCCGGCGGCGCCGCCGAGGCGATCGCGGCCGGCGTGCTGGACGGCGTCGGGCGGATTCTCGCGCTGCACTGCGACCCCCGGGTGGACGTCGGCCGCATCGGGCTGCGCACCGGCGCGATCACCTCCGCGTGCGACCGGCTCGAGGTCACCCTGGGCGGCGCGGGCGGCCATACCGCACGCCCCCACCTGACCACCGACCTGGTGACGGCCGCCGCGAAGGTCGCCACCGAGGTGCCCGCGCTGCTCGCCCGCCGGGTGGACGCCCGCTCCGGGCTCTCCGTCACCTGGGGCCGGCTGGAGACCGGGCACGCCCCCAATGTGATCCCGCAGCACGCCGAGCTCGCCGGCACCGTCCGCTGTCTGGACCTGGCCGCCTGGCGGGAGGCCGCCGACCTGGTGCACGCCGCGGTCGACGAGGTCGCCACCATGCACCGGGCGAAGTCGCAGATCACCTACGTCCGCGGGGTGCCGCCGGTGATCAACGAGCCGGCCGCCACCGAGCTGCTGAGGGACGCCATGGTCACCCGGCGCGGCCCGCAGTCCGTGGAGGGCACCGAGCAGAGCCTGGGCGGCGAGGACTTCTCCTGGTACCTGGAGCACGTCCCCGGGGCCATGGCGCGCCTGGGCGTCCGCGCCATCGGGGACACCGCCCGCCGTGACCTGCATTGCGGTGATTTCGACGTGGACGAGGGGGCGATCGAGGTGGGCGTCGAGCTCTTCACCGCCGCGGCCCTGCTGGATGGCCATCGCGCGTAGGTTGCCCGGTCACCTCCGGTTCGCGTCGATCCGATAACGGCTTCGAAGAAGGGGTTTATCTGGCATCTACGCGCGTTACGATCGCCGCGAACCAGCGCCGGTCAGGGCGCTTCGAGCAAGTGAAGGGGTGCCCTCTTGCGCCGGGTTACCAAGATCGCTGCTGCGGGCATCGCCACCGCGGCTCTCGCATTCACCACCACCGCCTGCGGCTCGTCCTCCAACGAGGGCGGCGGCAAGGACAAGGGCGTCGGCCTCGCGTTCGACGTCGGCGGCCGTGACGACCACTCGTTCAACGAGTCCGCCGCGCGGGGTGTCGACAAGGCCACTCGCGAGCTGGGCGTCAAGTCCAAGATGATGACGGCCAAGAACAACGAGACCGACGCCGACCGCGAGCAGCGGCTCACCTCGCTGGCCGAGGCGGGCTACAACCCGGTCATCGGTGTCGGCTTCACCTACGGCAAGGCGGTCGGGAAGGTCTCCAAGGACTTCCCGAACACCACCTTCGCCGTGGTCGACTCCGTCGTCGAGGGCAAGAACGTCGACAGCATCGTCTTCGCCGAGCACGAGGGCTCCTACCTCGCCGGTGTCGCGGCCGCGCTGAAGTCCAAGACCAACAAGGTCGGCTTCATCGGTGGTGTGAACAACGCCCTGATCCAGAAGTTCGAGGCCGGGTTCATCCAGGGCGCCAAGGCGACCAAGAAGGACATCGAGGTCGTTCCGGAGTACCTGTACCCGAACAACGACAAGGGCTTCAACGACCCGGCGGCGGCCAAGGCCAAGGCCAAGGGCATGCTCGACCGCAACATCGACGTGATCTACACCGCTGCCGGCCAGTCCGGTGCGGGCTCCATCGAGGCGATCTCCGAGAAGAAGGGCACCTGGGCGATCGGCGTCGACTCCGACCAGTACCGCCAGCCCGGTCTCGCCGCGTACAAGGACTCGATCCTCACCTCCGTGGTGAAGAACGTCGACGTCGCCGTCTTCGACCTCATCAAGAGCGTCAAGGACGGCAAGCCGCTGACGGGTACGCACGCGTACACCCTCAAGGAGAACGGCGTAAGCCTCTCCTCCTCCGGTGGCTTCATCGACGACATCCAGGCCAAGATCGACGCCGCGAAGAAGGACATCGTGGACGGCAAGGTCAAGGTCAAGGACGCCCCGTAGTCCCGATCACCGCTGTCGGGGGTGAGGGCCGGTGCCCTCGCCCCCGCGGCACGTGGCGCCCCGCGCCACACACGCGAGGGCGGCCGTTCACCCGGACAGCACCCCCATCCAGGGGGCCGGGCCGGACGGCCACAACGCTACGCGCGTAGCGTGGAATTGACGCGGTAGCGTCACCCTCGCCCAGCCGGACGGCCCCTCCGATCCGGCCCCCCGTCCTTGCCCGGCCGACCAGGCCCCCGCTCCTTTCCCCTGAGGAGAGTGCGCCATCAAAGCGTCACACCCCGCGTCCGACCCCAGCCCGCAGGCTGCCGGTGCCGCCCCCGCCGTGGAACTCCACGGGATCACCAAACGATTCCCCGGAGTCGTGGCCAACCACGACATCCACATCACCGTGCGCCGTGGCACCGTCCACGCGCTCTGCGGTGAGAACGGCGCCGGCAAGTCCACCCTGATGAAGATCCTCTACGGCATGCAGAAGCCGGACGAGGGCACCATCACCATCGACGGCGAGCAGGTCACCTTCCACAGCCCGGCCGACGCGATCGCCCGCGGCATCGGCATGGTGCACCAGCACTTCATGCTCGCCGACAACCTCACCGTGCTCGAGAACGTCGTCCTCGGCGCCGAGAAGCTGCACGGCATCGGCGGCAGGGCCCGCGCGAAGATCAAGGAGATCTCCGACGCGTACGGCCTGAACGTCCGCCCCGACGTCCTCGTGGAGGACCTCGGCGTGGCCGACCGCCAGCGCGTCGAGATCCTCAAGGTGCTCTACCGCGGTGCCCGCACGCTGATCCTCGACGAGCCGACCGCCGTCCTGGTGCCGCAGGAGGTCGACGCGCTCTTCGACAACCTGCGCGAGCTCAAGGCCGAGGGCCTCACCGTCATCTTCATCTCGCACAAGCTGGGCGAGGTGCTCTCCGTCGCGGACGACATCACCGTCATCCGCCGGGGCACCACCGTGGCCTCGGTCGAGCCGGCCGAGACCACCCCCAAGCAGCTCGCCGAGCTGATGGTGGGCAGCGAGCTGCCCTCGCCGGAGACCCGGGAGTCGACCGTCACCGACACCCCGATGCTCACGGTCGACAACCTGCGCCTCAACGCCACCGACTCCGACGGCGTGGTGCGGGCCGTGCTCGACGGCATCTCCTTCACCATCCACCAGGGCGAGGTCCTGGGCATCGCCGGCGTGGAGGGCAACGGCCAGGCCGAGCTGGTCGAGGCCATCATGGGCATGCGCGACCCGGACGGCGGCGCGATCACCCTGGACGGCCGGGACATCAGCCACCTGCCGACGCGCAAGCGCCGCGAGGACGGCATCGGCTACATCCCCGAGGACCGCCACCGGCACGGACTGCTGCTGGAGGCCCCCCTCTGGGAGAACCGCATCCTCGGCCATGTCACCGAGCGGCCCAACAGCAGGAGCGGCCTGCTCGACCTGAAGGCCGCCCGCGCCGACACCGAGCGGATCGTCCGCGAGTACGACGTGCGCACCCCCGGCATCGAGGTCACCGCGGCCTCGCTCTCCGGCGGCAACCAGCAGAAGCTGATCGTCGGCCGCGAGATGAGCCACCGGCCGAAGCTGCTGATCGCCGCGCACCCCACCCGGGGCGTGGACGTCGGCGCGCAGGCGCAGATCTGGGACCAGATCCGCGAGGCGCGTCGTGAGGGCCTGGCGGTGCTGCTGATCTCCGCCGACCTCGACGAGCTGATCGGCCTGTCCGACACCCTGCGGGTGATGTTCCGCGGCCGTCTGGTCGCCGACGCCGACCCCGCAACGATCACCCCGGAGGAGTTGGGCTCCGCCATGACCGGCGCCGCGACCGGCCACCTCGAGCACCACGAGGGCCAGCAGGACGAGCAGCAGCGGGACGGGGGTGACTCCTGATGAAGAAGTTCGACAAGGACCGGCTGATCCTGGGGATCGCCGCCCCGGTGCTGGCCATCCTGGCCGCCCTGGTGATCACCTCGCTGATCTTCCTCGCCACCGGTGACGACCCGTTCCGGGCCTTCGCCGAGATGATCGACTTCGGCTCCAAGAGCGACAGCCAGGTCTGGATCATCAACAAGGCGGTCCCGTACTACCTGTCCGCGCTGGCCGTCGCCATCGGCTTCCGGATGAACCTCTTCAACATCGGCGTCGACGGCCAGTACCGCATCGCGGCCTTCTTCGCCGCCGTCGTCGGTGGCGCGCTCACGCTGCCCGGCATCGTCCAGATCCCGCTGATCATCATCGTGGCGATGCTGGTCGGCGCCGTCTGGGCGGGCATCGCCGGTCTGCTGAAGACCAGCCGGGGCGTCAGCGAGGTGATCAGCACGATCATGCTGAACGCCATCGCGGCGACCATCATCGGCTACCTCCTCCAAGACGGCCGGCTCGCGGAGAAGGAGGGCAACATCATCCACACTCCGGTGCTGCCGGAGTCCGCCCACTTCTTCGAGATCCCCACGCAGGACAAGCCGATCTACGGCTTCCTCGTGATCGCCGTGGTCGTCGGCGTCGCCTACTGGTTCGTGCTGAACCGGACCCGCTTCGGCTTCGACCTGCGCACCGTCGGCCAGTCCGAGTCCGCGGCCCAGGCCAGCGGCGTCAGCGTCAAGCGCATGGTGGTCACCAGCATGGTGCTCTCCGGCGCCATCGCCGGCCTCGTCGGCATGCCGACGCTGCTGAACGTCTCGCACAACTACGGCACCGACTTCCCCACCGGCATCGGCTTCACCGGCATCGCCATCGCCCTCCTCGGCCGCAACCACCCCATCGGCATGGCCCTGGGCGCGCTGCTGTGGGGCTTCCTGGAGCGCACCGGCACCCAGCTCGAGTTCGAGGGGTACGCCCAGGAGATCGTCGGCGTGATGCAGGGCGTCATCGTCCTGTGCGTCGTCATCGCCTACGAGCTCGTGCGCCGGTACGGGCTCAAGAACCAGCAGCGGAAGGTCGGCGAGCAGCTCGCCGCCCAGGCCCGCAAGACCGACAAGGCGGAGGTGTCCGCGTGAGCACGAACCTCACGGCCGCGGTCGCGAAGGGGCTCAGCGGCAAGAACAAGAACACGGGCGAGCGGCGCACGCTCTCCTACCCGGTGATCCTGCTGATCGTGGCGGGCGCGCTGCTGGCGCTCTCGCTGCTGCGGATCGTCACCGGCGCGAACGACCTGACCTCCTCCGGCCAGTACGCGGGCGCGCTCGCGGCCGCCGTGCCGATCGGCCTCGCCGGTCTCGCCGGCCTCTGGTCCGAGCGGGCGGGCGTCGTCAACATCGGCCTCGAGGGCATGATGATGCTCGGCACCTTCTGCGCCGGCTGGATGGGCTGGCAGCACGGGCCGTGGGCGGCCGCGCTGGCCGGCGTCATCGGCGGCGCGCTGGGCGGCCTCATCCACGCCATCGCCACCGTCACCTTCGGTGTCGACCACATCATCTCCGGTGTGGCCATGAACATCCTGGCCCTGGGCGTCACCCAGTACATGGCCAAGCTGTGGTTCGGCGCCGAGGGCAGCGAGGCCGCGGCCGCGGGCGGCAACGACAAACAGTCACCACCCATGGCCGACATGCCCACGTTTTCCATCCCGGGCGTCTCCGGCTGGCTCGGTGACATCGAGGACCACGACTGGTTCCTCGTCTCCGACACCGCCGGCATCCTGCGCGGCCTGGTCACCAACGTGTCCTGGCTGACGCTGCTCGCCGTGGCGCTCTTCGTGGGCACCGCCTTCCTGCTGTGGCGCTCCTCGTTCGGCCTGCGGCTGCGCTCAGCCGGTGAGAGCCCGGTCGCCGCCGAGTCCCTCGGCGTGAACGTCTACACCTACAAGTACGCGGCCGTGATCGCCTCCGGTGGTCTGGCCGGCCTCGGTGGCGCGTTCATCGCGATCGGCACGCACTTCTACACCGACGGCCAGACCGGTGGCCGCGGTTACATCGGTCTCGCCACGATGATCTTCGGCAACTGGCGGCCCGGCGGCGTCGCGATGGGCGCGGGCCTGTTCGGCTTCATGGACAGCCTCCAGCTGCGCGGCGGTGGCGACACCGTGCACGCGCTGCTGCTGCTCCTGACCGTGCTGCTGGTCGGCCTGGCGCTGTGGAAGCTGAAGTCCGGGCAGGTCAAGCCGGCGATCATCAGCGGTGTCGTGGCCGCCCTGCTGCTCGTGTGGTACCTCGCCACCGACACGGTGCCGCGCGAGTTCGTCGAGGCCACGCCGTACGTCACCACCCTGCTGGTGCTGGCGCTCTTCGCCCAGCGGCTGAGAGTGCCCAAGGCCGTCGGCAAGCCGTACAGGAAGGGCCAGGGCAAGTGACCTCCACCCCCGACGGGGCGGTCCACGACTGGGAGCACCTGCGCGGGCGGGCCCGGGACGCGATGTCCCGGGCCTATGCCCCGTACTCCGGCTTCCCGGTCGGCGCGGCGGCCTACGTGGACGACGGCCGCACCGTTTCCGGCTGCAATGTCGAGAACGCCGCCTACGGTGTCGCGCTCTGCGCGGAGTGCGGGCTGATCTCCGAGCTCGTCGCCACCGGCGGCGGCCGGCTCACCGCCTTCACCTGCGTGGACCGCCACGGCGCGGTGCTGATGCCGTGCGGGCGCTGCCGCCAGCTGCTGTGGGAGCACGGCGGCCCCGAGCTGCTCGTCGACACCGCGAGCGGCATACGGCCGCTGAGCGAGTTGCTGCCGGACGCGTTCGGCCCCGCCGATCTCGACCGCTGACGGCCACCGCTGACGAATCCGCCGGCGTTCGACGACGAACGCCGAGAAAGGCGAAAACCATCCCATGGACGCTATTTCCGTCATCCGTACCAAGCGTGACCGCGGTCGGCTGAGCGATGACCAGATCGACTGGATCATCGACGCCTACACCCGGGGCGAGGTCGCCCACGAGCAGATGTCCGCGCTCGCCATGGCGATCCTGCTCAACGGCATGGACCGGGCGGAGATCGCCCGCTGGACCGCGGCGATGATCGCCAGCGGTGAGCGGATGGACTTCTCGTCGCTCTCCCGGCCCACCGCCGACAAGCACTCCACCGGCGGCGTCGGGGACAAGATCACCCTGCCGCTGGCGCCGCTGGTCGCCGCCTGTGGCGCGGCCGTGCCGCAGCTCTCCGGCCGCGGCCTCGGCCACACCGGCGGCACGCTGGACAAGCTGGAGTCCATCCCCGGCTGGCGGGCCCTGCTCTCCAACGACGAGATGATGGCCGTGCTGCGCGACGTCGGCGCGGTGATCTGCGCGGCGGGCGACGGGCTCGCCCCGGCCGACAAGAAGCTGTACGCGCTGCGCGATGTGACCGGCACGGTCGAGGCCATTCCGCTGATCGCCTCCTCGATCATGTCCAAGAAGATCGCGGAGGGCACCGGCTCGCTGGTCCTCGATGTGAAGGTCGGCTCCGGCGCCTTCATGAAGAACATCGACGACGCCCGGGAGCTGGCCTCGACGATGGTCGGCCTCGGCACCGACCACGGCGTGAAGACCGTGGCCCTGCTCACCGACATGTCCACCCCGCTGGGCCTCACCGCGGGCAACGCCCTGGAGGTCCGCGAGTCGGTGGAGGTCCTCGCCGGCGGCGGCCCGGCCGACGTCGTCGAGCTCACCGTCGCCCTGGCCCGGGAGATGCTGGCCGCGGCCGGCCTGCCGGACGCCGACCCGGAGCGCGCGCTGCGGGACGGCACGGCGATGGACCACTGGCGGCGCATGATCGCCGCCCAGGGCGGCGACCCGGACGCGCCGCTCCCGGTGGCGCGCGAGCGGCACGTGGTGACGGCCGCCGCGAGCGGCGTGATCACCCGCCTCGACGCGTACGCCGTCGGCGTCGCGGCCTGGCGGCTCGGCGCGGGCCGCGCCCGCAAGGAGGACCCGGTGCAGGCGGGCGCGGGCGTGGAGCTCCACGCCAAGCCGGGCACGACGGTCACGGCGGGCCAGCCGCTGATGACCCTCCACACGGACACCCCGGAGAAGTTCCCCTACGCCCTCGAGGCGCTGACCGACGCGATCGACGTCGCCCCCGCGGGCACGGCCTTCACCCCGGCCCCGATCGTGCTGGAACGTATCGCCTGATCAGCGTTTTCCTCGTACGAGTGAACGGGACCGGTGGACCTCCACCGGTCCCGTTCGGCGTGTTGTCATCACTCCCGCACGCACCGAGGAGACCGGCATGAGCGCACGCCCCGTCGACCACCGATCGCCCACCAAGCACGGGTGGGACGACCTCGTCCGCCTCTGGGAGCAGGTGGACGCGCCCATCGGAAGCCGGGCTGCGGGACTCCGGCAGCCACGTTCCGCTGCCGGCCGCCGAACTGATCGTCGAGGTGACCTCGAAGTCCAACGCGAACCACGACCGGATCAGCAAGGCGGCGGGCTACGCGCGCGCCGGGGTCCCCCTCTATCTGCTCATCGACGCCTGGGCGCCCGGCGGCCCCACGGTCACGCTCTACGGCGAGCCCAAGGACGACGTCTACCGCGTCCTGCGGTCCGTGGCGTTCGGCGAGGAGATCCACCTGCCGGAGCCGTTCGACGTCACCCTCGACACCAGCTCGTTCCCCGTCGGCTGAGGCCGAAGGTCACGCGCGGGCGCGGGACGGGGTGGGGTGGGTCGCGCGGGCGCGGTGGGTGGCGTAGAGGGTGATCAGCAGCGCGCCCGTCACGGCCAGCAGGCCGAGGAGCACCGTCGCGGACCAGCCGCCGGCGTGGAAGACGATCGCGCCGAGCGTGCCGCCGACGGAGGAGCCGAGGTAGTACGCGGTCTGGTAGAGCGCGGACGCCTGGGCGCGGCCCGTCGTCGCGGCCCGGCTCACCGCCGAGGAGGCGACCGCGTGGCCCGCGAAGAAGCCCGCGGTGATCAGCACCAGCCCGGCCAGCACCGGGACCAGGGAGTGCGAGAGGCTGAAGAGCAGCCCCGCCGCGGTGGTGCCCACCGCCGTGTAGAGCGCCCCGCGCCGCCCGAGGCGGCCCACCAGCCGGCCGGCCGCCGCCGAGGAGACCGTGCCCACCAGATAGATCAGGAAGATCGAGCCCACCACGCCCTGCGGCAGGTTGAACGGTTCTTCGACGAGCCGGTAGCCGATGACCGTGTAGACGGCGCCGAAGACGGTCATGAACAGCGCGCCGATCGCGTACAGCCGGCGCAGCAGCGGGTCCGCGAGATGGCCGCGGACCGTGCGGGCGAGCGCCCGCGGCCCCACCGCCGACGGCGTGAAGTGCCGCGCCCTCGGCAGCAGCAGCCGGAACGCCACCGCGCAGACCACCGCGAGCGCGCCCACGGCGGCCAGCCCCGCGCGCCAGCCCCACACCTGCGAGACCCAGCCGCTGAGGATGCGCCCGGACATCCCGCCCAGGCTGTTGCCGGCCACGAAGAGCCCGATCGCGCCGATCAGCGCCTTGGGCCGGACCTCCTCCGCGAGGTACGCCATCGCCGACGCCGGCAGCCCGGCCAGCGCCACACCCTGCACGGCCCGCAGGCCCACCAGCCACCCCAGGTCCGGGGCGAGCGGCACCAGCAGCGAGACCAGCGCGGCCACGGTGAGCGAGGCGGTCATCATCGTCCGGCGCCCGAGGCGCTCGGAGAGCGCGCTCAGCGGCACCACGGCCAGGGCCAGCGCGCCGGTCGCCGCGGACACGGTCCAGCTCGCCTGACCGGGCGTCACGCCGAGACCGGCGGAGATGGCGGGCAGCAGGGCCTGGGTGGAGTACAGCAGGGCGAAGGTCGCCACACCCGCCGCGAAGAGGGCGAGATTCATCCGGCGGTAGCCGGGACCGCCGGGCCGCAGCTTGTCGTCGTGAACGGAGTCGGAAACGGGGAACTGCGTGGCAGAGGCGCCCGTCACGACGACGGACGCCCCGGTATCAACGGAGGGCATGACACGACCGTACGGAGCTCTCGGCTGATGCGTCCAATGCATGGACTCGTCATAATCGTTCCCATGGCGCATAACCGCAGCTCAGAGCCGTACGTGTCAAGGAGTCGTTACAAAGAAGACAAGGCTGCGACAGCCGATCTCGACCCCGGGTCGTGGCCGGCACTGCTGGCCCCGCGGCTCGCGCAGTTCGCCGGGGTGGCGCGCCACGAACACGTCACCCGCGCCGCGCGGGAGCTGGGCGTGCCGCAGTCGACGCTCAGCCGGGCCATGGTCCGGCTGGAGCAGGACCTGGGGGTCGACCTGTTCGCCCGCCGCGGCCGGACGGTCTCGCTCACCCCCGCCGGGCGCGCCTTCCTCGGCTCCGTGGAGCGGGCCCTCGCGGAGGTGGAGCGCGCGGCCGAGGCCGTCACCGCCGACGCCGACCCGGCCTCCGGCAAGGTCGCGTTCGGCTTTCTGCACACCCTGGGCTCCGAGACCGTACCCGGGCTGATCCGCGCCTTCCGCGCGGACCACCCCCGGGTGCGGTTCCAGCTCGTGCAGAACTACGGCGAGGCGATGATCGAGCGGCTGCGCGCCGGCGAGCTCGACCTCTGTCTGACCTCGCCGGTGCCGGACGCGCCCGACCTCGTCACCCGCCGGCTCGACGAGCAGCGGCTGCGGCTGGTGGTGCCGGAGGACCACCCGCTGGCCGGCCGCAAGCGGATCAGGCTGGCCGAGGCGGCGGAGGAAACCTTCGTCACCCTGGAGCCGGGCTACGGCCTGCGCAGGATCACCGACGCGCTCTGCGAGGAGGCCGGGTTCAAACCCAGGGTCGCGTTCGAGGGGGAGGAGGCGGAGACGCTGCGCGGCCTGGTGGCCGCGGGGCTGGGGGTGGCGCTGCTGCCCCCGCCGACGGCGCCGCGGCGCGGGGTGAGCGAGCTGACGGTGACCGCGCCGAGGGCGGTGCGGGAGATCGGCGTCGCCTGGCTGGAGGGCCAGCCGGACTCCGTCCCGGTGGCCGCGTTCAAGAAGTTCCTCCTCAGCCGCCGCGGCCAGCTGATCCCGCGCTGACGACCGAACGCCGGAGCGGACGCCGTACGGGCGTGGGCAGGGACGGGAGGCGATGCCGTACGGGGGT
>NZ_JBPQTV010000186.1:0-12519 GCF_051386515.1 Streptomyces sp. URMC 123
CGGTACGACCGTGGCGGGGGCCGCCGGTAGGGCCGGGGCGGGAGCCGCTGGTACGGCCGGGGCGGGAGCCGCCGGTACGGCCGTGAAGCCCGGGGCTCCCGGGGCCGACGGGAATGCGGGAGCCGCCGGGGCCGGCGGGCGCGCGGGCACGGGCGATCTGGCCGGTCTGGAGGCCGGGCTGGACGCCCTGGAGACCCGGGCGCCGTCCCGGGCACCGGTGGGCCGCGCCCTCCTCCGCAAGGTCGTGCCGCCGGTCGTCGCCGTCGCGCTCGTGCTCGCCCTGTGGCAGCTGGCGTACGCGCTGGAGCTGCGCGAGCCCTACGAGCTGCCGGGCCCCGCGGACGTGTGGCGCGCGCTCGCCGACGAGTGGTACAAGGGCACGATCCTCGGCATCGTCTGGCAGAGCGTGTCCCGGGGGGCGCTGGGCTTCGCCGCCTCGCTCGCCATCGGCACCCCGCTGGGTCTGCTGGTGGCCCGGGTGCGGGTGGTGCGGGCCGCGATCGGGCCGATCCTGTCCGGGCTGCAGTCCCTGCCCTCGGTCGCCTGGGTGCCGGCCGCGATCATCTGGTTCGGGCTCACCGACGCCACGATCTACGCCGTCGTGCTGCTGGGCGCGGTGCCCTCCATCGCCAACGGGCTGGTGGCGGGGGTGGATCAGGTGCCGCCGCTGTATCTGCGGGCGGGCCGGGTCATCGGGGCCACCGGGGTGCGCGGGGTGCGCCATGTGCTGCTGCCCGCCGCGCTGCCCGGCTATCTCGCCGGGCTCAAGCAGGGCTGGGCGTTCTCCTGGCGCTCGCTGATGGCGGCCGAACTGATCGCCAACTCCCCGGACCTGGGCACGGGCCTGGGCCAGATGCTGGAGAACGCCCGCTCGTACCAGGACATGCCGCTGGTGCTGGGCACGATCCTGGTGATCCTGGTCGTCGGCATCGGCATCGAGCTGCTGATCTTCGCCCCGATCGAACGGCGCGTGCTGCGCGGCCGCGGCCTCCTGGGCCCGAGCTGAACGGGTCCCTCGCCATGCGCCGCACCGCACCGCCGCTCCTCGTCGTCGCCCACGGCAGCCGGGACCCCCGGCACGCGGCGACCGTCACCGCGCTCGTCGAGCGGGTGCGCGCGCTGCGGCCGGGGCTGTGCGTGGAGACGGCCTACCTCGACTTCTGCGCGCCGAGCGTGCCCCAGGTGCTGGACCGGCTGGCCGCGGCGGGGGCGTACGAGGTGGTGGCGCTGCCGCTGCTGCTGACGCGGGCGTTCCACGCCCGGACCGACGTTCCGGCCGTGCTGCGCGAGGCGCGGGCCCGGCGGCCGGGGCTCACGGTGCGCGAGGCGGCGGTGCTCGGCCCCTCGCCGCTGCTGGTGGCCGCGCTGGAACGGCGGCTGCGCCAGGCCGGGGTGAGGCCCGGCGACCGGGACTCGACCGGGGTCGTGCTGGCCTCGGCGGGCTCCTCCGACCCGGAGGCGATCGCGGTGATCGCAGATGTCGCGCGGGAGTGGCGGCGCACCGGTTGGTGTGCCGTGCGGCCCGCGTTCGCCTCCGCTTCCCTGCCCCGCACCGAGGACGCGGTGCGGGCGCTGCGGGCCGAGGGGGTGCGGCGGGTGGCCGTCGCCCCGTACGTCATCGCGCCCGGCCGGCTGCCGGACCGGATCGCCGAGGGGGCCCGGGCGGGCGGCGCGGACGTGCTGGCCGGTGTGCTGGGCCCGGCGCCGGAGCTGGCGCGGCTGCTGCTCCACCGGTACGACGCGGCGCGGCGCGCGGAGCGGACGGCGGAGCGGCTCTCGGCTTAGATCGTGTCCTACGTGGTGAGGCGGATGTCGCCCCGGTATGGGGCGTGGAACGTGGAGCTGGATCGTGCCGGACGGGCTGTGGGAGATCGCCAAGCCGCTGATTCCGGAGCGACGGACGCGGGCCGCAGGGCGGCGGAACGCGGAATACGCCTGATGAGACGGTGTTCGGTGCTGCGCCGCCGACCAGTGCTGCCACAAGCTGCTCTCCCCCGCTGACGCTCACCTACATCCACTCCGTGGCCTCGACCTCGACGCCGGCACCGCCGCAATCCGCCGCACCCTTCAGCGCACCAGCACAGGTGGACTCACCACGCTGCCTACCAAGACCCGGGCCTCCGAACGCCGCATCGCCCTCCCCACCCGTTGCCTCCAGTCGCTGAAGCTCCACCACGAGCAGCAGAAGCGCGAGCGTGAGGCCGCGGGCACCACATGGCAGCACGACGTTCACCACCGCGCAGGGCCGGCCGATCGACCCGCCCAACCTCACCCGCGCCTTCACCACGCTCCTCCGCAAGGCCGGCCTCCGCCGCATCCGCTTCCACGACCTCCGCCACTCCATCGCCACCCTGCTCCTCGAACAGGGCGTCGACCACGTCGTCATCAAGGAACTCCTCGGCCACGCCCACATCGGCGTCACCGCCACCGTCTACGCCCACGTCCGGCTCCGCCTCCAGCGCGACGCCATCGACCTCCTCGGCCACGCCCTCCGCAACCCCGCCGAGATCACCGGCAAGCCCGAAGACGACGGCGACGAACCGCCCCTCTGTGCCGCGCCTGTCCGCTGACGTTGCCGTCAACTACTGCCGTCAGACGATCCAGAGGCCCCACCGGAAATAGATCCGGTGGGGCCTCTACTGAGCTATTGGCGAGTATATTCGTCAGTCACCATCAAGCATCTTTTCGACTGCCGCCTTGATTGCTTCCAACGCCCCATCATCCACTGTGAGTGGCGCTGCGAGCGTTTCGACCCAGTGCCGCATTTCGGCGTCGGTTAGGTCTCGCCAACGCGGATGCATGGCAGCTCTGTGTGCAATGATCCGCCAGCGATGCTGGTGCTGCGAGAGTCGATACCAGTCAGCCTGTTTCTGCGCTCGTCCTGGCGTTGAGCTCGAACGCAATCCCGAGATCAGACCTTCGCGAAGGCGATTCAGTGCCGACGCATAGACCGGACTCCCGTTGAGCACGTCCGTGTCATCGGAGAGCTCAAATTTGAGCTCCATACCGGCACGGAGCAGCATCTCCACCTGGGCAAAGTTGTCGAACTCGACCAGTTCTGACATCAGAAGGGGTTCCTTCCGTGGAAGAGAACGTTCCCCGCCGGGATCTTCAACGAGCCTCTCGTAATCAGCTCATTTGGCTGAGATCCCGGCCCAAGCTCGACACCTTCAGGCATTCGGAAGGCGAACATGCAGTCAGCCTTTCCTGCATACATCGGGCTACCAATGAAGATGTTCTGCTCGATCTCTGCCGGGCTTCCAATTTCCTGGGTCACATGGACCTTTCCGGCGGAGTTGGCGCCAATCCTGAGACTGCCTTCATCGGCCAAAATCCCACTGCGCCCTCCCTCGCTCGTGTAATGGAAGTAGACATTGTCATCGAAATTATCGACAACGTTCCCGACGTCATGAGTCGCCGCATTATTGCAGTTGTGAACGAGGACTGGCGTAGCCCCCGCCTGGACATGGTACGTGTGCTCGCCGGGCGGGCGTCACCTGCATTTTCGCTGGTCAGCGAATTCCGGCCTGTCCGTGGGTGTGCGTGGAAGTGCCGGGTTGTGCGCCTGTGTTGCCGTCGGCGTTACCGTCAGACGGCTACGTGCGTGAGGGCGGTGAAGTGGGCTTTGGCCGGTGTCCTGCCCGGGCTGGGGTCGGGCATGGTCAGGGGGCCGTACGCTGGCCCGGCAACTCGGGCAGGTCGTGATCCTGCCGGGCCGGGCGGGCGGCCGTGCCGCGCGCGACCCACGCCAGCGGGTCGCCTTGACCGGGCCGGCATCCGCCGCATCCGCTTCCACGACCTCCGCCACTCCACCGCCACCCTCCTCCTGGAACAGGGCGTCGAACTCGTTGTCATCAAGGAACTCCTCGGCCACGCCCACATCGGCGTCACCGCCACCGTCTACGCCCACGTCCGGCTCCGCCTCCAGCGAGACGCCATCGACACCCTCAGCGCCGTCCTCGACGGCCCTGCTGGCCACGAGCCGACACGCGACGACGGCGACGACCCGCCGCTCTGCGGTGCCACCGTCCGCTGACGTTGCCGTCAGCTACTGCCGTCAAACACCCGATGGGCCCCTTCCGAAAATCCGGAAGGGGCCCATCGGTTTGCCGCGTCAGGCGATCCAGAATTCAGCCACAGAATTCCACTTGCGAGCGCAGCCATGCACCCGAACGGTCAAATTCAGGCCAACTCCTGCGAGACATCAAATTCCACAGGAATCTTCTCTCGAACGACACTCCAAACGGGATCCCGTTTCACCGATTCGAGCCATTCATCGAACGGCGTCCCACTCTCACGGAACCACCAGGAGTTGCGGCTTTCAAGCGACCGCAGGTCAGCATCGACTCGATATCTATATTCGAGCTGAACCTGCGAGTACCCTTCGTGCTCCCCTTCGGCGTCAACGAGTTCCATTTGACGCACGAAGCCCACCGTGAAGGTGGGTTCAGAAAACCAGTTTACTTCGCCATACTGAAAGAGGAATCCATCGGAGTCAGCGCCGGTCGGGACGTCGAACCCAATTCGCTCGAAGCTGCGGACAGTCGCCATAACTTCCTCGGCAGTTGGAACCTCTCGACTCGATCCCAGCTGGTCAACGATGCCTTGCACCACGCTTAGCGCAGAGTCGATCGGTCGCCTCATCCCTTGTCTCCCTCGCTCGCTTCAAGATCCCTACCGCCTTGCCGTGGTGCGCCCACAGAGGCGTTGCCGCACCACGGCAAGGCTACACACTCAGTTACGGCCAGTGCCCGCCCTGCAGCTGCCTTCGTAGGTGGCCCAGCACGTCTCGGGCTTCATTGGCGTTTCTCGCACCGCCGATCAAGTCATTGACGTAGGCATAGTAGTCATTCGTGTGAATTCGCGAATGAACTGATGCACCTGTCGGGTTAGCCGACGCCGATCCTCGCGGCAAGAACACACCGTTGCCCGCATCGTTGATATCAATTCCGAACTTGGCGAGTTGCTGCCGTGCCGCTGCGGCCTTCGGAGAGGTACTGGCCACGATGTGATGCGCGGCAGTATCCGCAGGCCGGGTAACCCCGGATGCCTCCAGATTCTCACCAAGAATCTTGGCATTACTGGAGCAGTTGGAATTGTGAACGAGGACCGGCGTCTCGCCCGCCAGCACATAGTACGTGTGGATTCCGCTGACGGTGAGGTTGAACACCTGCTGGACCGCGGTCCACGCACGGGTGGCCGTAATCTTGACCCGTGTGCCGGCCGATGTGCGCAGCAGCGCACCCGGCTTGACGTCGCCGGCCTTCATCCAGGTGTGCTGGTCCTCCAGCCAGAAGGGGTGACCCTCGGTCGCCGTGATGGTGTCCGTGGCATCGCCCTTGTCGCCGTCTGTGTCGACGGTGAGCTGCACGAGGTGCTTCTCACCGTTGCCGACAATGACGCGCTCCACCGGGCGGGCTTCCGTCCTGCCCGTCGTGGGGTCCGTCGCCAGGACCTTCTCACCGATGTGGATGTCCTTGATCGGTTTGGTGGTTCCGTCAGCCATTACCACCGGAGTTTCCGGAGTGAAACTGTTGACGGAGCAGCTTCTGGCCGTATCGGACGCTTCGGAGACGAGCTTTTCGGCCTTCTTGGCGCCCTTGCTGCTCCCGGCAGCGACGCGCTCCACCTTGCTGGCCATCCGCGCGACCTTGGCCCCGCGCACTGCTGCCGTGGCCCCTGGGACGAACACGCTCGCCACGGTGGCCGCCGTCCACAGGCACGCCTCGACGTCGCCCTTGGTCGCACACTTGATCGCGTGGTTGACGCCGGTGACCTCAGCGGTGAACTCCAACCCCGCCTTCAGATACGGAGCGGCAGTCTGGGTGAACTCGGACACTGCCGTGATCGCCGTGTCGACGGCCGAGACCATCCGGGCGCTCACGTCGGCCACGACCTTGGCGACCTCGGTGGCGACCCTGGCCACGTCCTGGACGAAGTGCTTGGTCTCCTGGACGATCGCCGCCGGGATATTGACCGCTATCTGCGCGGCCGTCTTCATGCCGGCGTAGACCGGGCGGAGTGCCTTGGCCAGTACGGGGATGGGGTTGTGCGTCGCAACGTACTTCTTCGCGGAGCGCGCCTTGTCGCTGATGTACCGCTTGCTCTCGCGATAAATCTGCCCCGCGGACTTGTAGACCCTTGTGGACTGGTTCCTCACATAACTGGCGCCGGCTGAAATCTTTTTGCCGAGCCATCGACACGCTGGGCAACGCACTGGCTGCGGGCGACGACTCCGAGGAGCCGCCGCCCGCAGCGGTAGGTGTCCGTTGACGTTGCCGTCAGCGTTGCCGTCAAGCGCCTCGTGAGGGGCCGTCGGAACTGGAGGAGTTACGCCTCGCATCGATCTCGTTGCGAAGCTCCTCCAGCTCCTCGTCGTTTGCCTCGAACGGCGCAGAGCAGGTCTTCAAGACCTCAATCTTCTGACTGACTCCCCACTCATCCCACACTTCCAACGATGAGGCGTACCGAGCGATCACGCCCCTCTCGTACTCCCTCGTAGACCACTTTCGCCAGGACTCCCAGCGCGCCACCCGACGCGAATCCCGGATCCGCTCACTTTCCAAGATGATCGAATCGACGATTCGGCGATGTGCTGCCGCAAGTCTGGGGCTACCGAAATACGGTTCGGGAGGTTCCTCATCTTCGAACTTCAAGCGCACCAACGCTGAAGCCAGCGTCTCCAGCTCCTCAAGAGCCAGCTCTACCTGCATAAACCTCTCCTAGCCAAACGGGTTCGGGCCGGCGTACAACACGTCGGATCGGTCAAACCGCAACGACCCTCGGTGTATCAGCTCGTTAGGCTGCTCTCCCACTCGGAGAGACACACCCTCCCGCCTTCGAATCGCGATCACGAAGCCACCCTTGCCCGCATAGGCTCCGGCACCCGATGGCTCGGCAACCCGATTTCATCCGGCGCCCGCCGTCGACACGGCGATCACGGCAGTGTCCGAGTTCGCCCAGACTGCCGCTCCGTATCTGAAGGGGCCGCAAGATTGGCTGGGGCTTCCAGGGCTACCACGGCACCGCCCTGCGCACCGACGCCTGCCACGTCCCCGCGCAGCCGGAGCCGGCCCCCATCGCGGCGCGCCCCCGTATCCCCGCCGCCCTTCGCCAGGGCAGCGACCAACTCATCCAGCACTTCTACGTCGACGAGCGCGGCTGGCTCATCCAGGGCGCGCAGCGCGACATCAACGACATCGGCACCGTGGTGTACAGCGTCGTGCCCGGCGCGCAGAACATGGTCGACCAGCCCGTCGTCACCGAGCAGGCGGACGGCACCCCGATGGCCTTCGTCCTCGGCAAGGACGGCCGCATCTACATGACCAAGCGGCAGCCGGGCTCCACCTGGTCCCCGCTCACGGATCTCGGCGGCGCCTTCGCCGCCGCCCCGACCGTCGTCCGCGACTCCAAGGGCGTCGTCCAGGTGAACGCCTTCGATCGCAACGGCAAGCTCTGGTACCTGAACCAGCGCACGGCCAACAGCGAGGACTTCATCCCGTGGCGGACCCAGGACGCGTACTCCTCCGTCCCGGCCGGCTACGAGAAGGAGACGTTCGCCGGGGCGAGCCAGGCGGCCGTGGTGGACGGTGAGAGCGACCGCGTGTTCGTCCTCGGCATCGACAAGCAGGGCCGCCTCGGTGTGAACCGCGCCGACAGCAAGCGCGACGGCTGGTGGGTGTGGGGCGTCTCCGACGTCACCGGCCTGGCCGGCACCCCCGCCGCGGCCCGCGGCGCGGACGGCAGGATCGTGGCCTTCGCCCGGAACAAGGACGGCGAGATCTGGACGGTGAAGGAGTCCGCCCGCACCTCCGGCGGCAAGGCCCTCAACGGCTTCTACGGTGACGGGGCCGTGATCCCGGGCGTGAGGACCGAGGGGTCACCCGTCGTCGCCGTCAACAAGGACAAGACCCTCGGCGTCCTCGTTCGCGACGACAAGGGCTACATCCGCTACTCCGCCCAGCGCCCTGACGGCACCTTCGGCGACTGGGTCATGGTCTGGTCCGGCAAGGCCGCCACCGACCCGTCGACCGTGCAGCTCGCCGACGGCCGCTGGGGCGTTTTCTTCCTCGACGCCGAGGGCGTGGAGCGCATGTACTGGCTCACCCCGGCCAATGGCTCGGCGGCCCCGAATGCCCGGATGAAGCGCAGCATCACGCCGGAGTCGGCGCCGGAGACGCTGTTCACCGGCGGCCCGACGGCCAAGTCCCGCGTGAAGCCGACCGCACCTGCGGCCAAGTAGCCCTGTTCATAGGGCTGTCGGACCCCCGCGGCGGTTCCGTGACCGCGTGAGGACGGCGGGGGCCGGGGTTCGCGCCCCGCCCCCGGCCGCACGTTCGGCCGTCTCACGGACGTATCAAATGTGTCAGGTTCAGCCGAGCCCGGCCGAGTGCAGCCGGGTCCAACGGCCAGGCCAAGAGGAGTGGGAGAGCGTGCCGGATCAGCTGGGGTCTTCCCCTGTCGGACAGACGACGCGGACGGCCGGGCAGCGCTTGGCCCAGGTCGCGCACCACCTGGGCATCTGGCTGTGGTCGTCGCGCCGACGCCGGCTGTCGACGCTGGTGGCATCGGCCGCATTGCTCGCGTCGGCCGTCGCGGGGGGCGCGTACCTGTGGTGGTTCCAGGACCCCGGCGCCCAGCCGGGCGAGAAGGGGGCCCGCAAACTGGTCATCGCCTACATCGACGCACTCGCCGACGGCGACATGAACGAGGCGTGCCGACTGCTGCACCCGCGCGTGACTGCCTCCATGGGCCAGGCGGAAGGCGGCTGCCCGGGAGCCATGCGTGCCCAGATCGGTGACCGACTGAGCCGCGAGGCCCGCGGCCGAGTCGCCGACATCGACGTGGGGAAGGCCACGGTCGAAAACAAAGCCGCTCGGGTCGAAGTGAGTTCGGGGGGCAGCGCCGCGAAGAAGAGCACGGTGGTCGTGGAGCGGGTCGACGGGCGCTGGCGGGTGCTGGAGGACTGAGCGGGCCACATGAGCGGGTGGCGGGTGGGGATGGCCGCTCTCCGTGGCCGGCGCGGGCCGGGGGAGCCGGCCGCATGCCGCACCATGGAGTCAGGCATGACCAGCGAGGAGGCCGTGATGCCGGTCCATTACCACCAGCGGGTGACCCTCATCCCCAAGCTCGTCCATCTCCATCTCGGCAGTCACGGCTGGTCCGTGACCATCGGCCCGCGCCGCGCGCACATCACCCTGCACAAGCACGGCAGGCGCACCGCGTCGGTGCGCCTGCCGGGTGGGCTCGTCTGGCGGCGGTCGTCCCGCCGCCGGTAGCGACCCCTGCCGGGGTGACATGACCTCGCATCACCTCGGCTCCGGCGGCCGTCCCCCCGGGTGGGGAGCCGTGCCGCCGGGGGGCCGGCCGCCGCGCCCCGTGGGGGCGGGCACGACGGCCGACAGCGTGCGGTGGATCACTCCACGATCCTGAGGAGGCGGTTCGGGGTGCCCGCGCTCGGGTTGGTGATGGCGTCCGCCGTGGCGCCCTTGGTCAGCGCGCCCGCGACCTGCTCGGGGCTGGCCGTGGGGTTCTTGGCGAGGTAGAGCGCGGCGGCGCCGGCGACGTGCGGGGTGGCCATCGAGGTGCCGGAGATGGTCTTGGTCGCGGTGTCGCCGGTGTGCCAGGCGGACGTGATGTCCGAGCCGGGCGCGTAGAGGTCGACGACGCTGCCGAAGTTGGAGAAGTCCGACTGCTCGTCGTTCTTGGTGCTGGAGGCGACCGTGATGGCCTCCTTGACCCGGGACGGCGAGCGCTCGCCGGCGTCGGAGGACTCGTTGCCCGCGGCCACGGCGAAGGTGACGCCGGAGGCGATGGCCTTCTGCACCGCGGCGTCCAGCGCCGGGTCGGCCGTGCCGCCGAGGCTGAGGTTGGCGACGGAGGGACCCTGGTGGTTCTTGGTCACCCAGTCGATGCCGGCGACGACCTGCTCCGTGGTGCCCGAGCCCTGGTCGTCGAGCACCCGCACCGCGACGATCTTCGCCTTCTTGGCGACGCCGTGCGCGGCACCGGCGATGGTGCCGGCGACGTGCGTGCCGTGGCCGTTGCCGTCGTCCGCGACGTTGTCACCGTCGATGGCGTCGAAGCCGTGGCTGGCGCGGCCCTCGAAGTCCTGGTGGCCGATCCGGACGCCGGTGTCGATGACATAGGCGGTGACGCCCTCGCCGCCGCCGTCGGGGTAGGTGTACGAGCCGTCGCCGTCCTTCTGGGCCTGGTCGATCCGGTCCAGGCCCCAGGACGGCGGGTTGGCCTGCTTGGCGTTGATGGTGAAGCGCTGGTTGCGGACGACCTTGGCGACGGCCGGGTCGGCGGCGAGCCGGCGGGCCTCCTTCTCGGTCAGGTCCTTGGCGGAGAAGCCGTTGAAGGCCGCGTCGAAGGAGCGCTGCAGGGTGCCGCCGTACTCCTTGGCCAGGTCCTGCTTGTCGGCCTGCTCGTCGAGGATGACGATGTAGCTGCCGGCCACGGCGGCCGACGCCTGGGCGCCGAAGACCGTGCCCTCGGCGGGGGCGGGGGCCGCGCCGGCGGGGAGGGCCAGCAGAGTCGCACCGGCGGTGACGGCGCACGCGGCGGATATCGCCACGGTCAGCCGACGCCTGCTGGAACGCTTGTGAGTCGCCATGAAGAGGGGTCTCCTCGTGATGTGTGGGGGGATGCGGGCGCCGTGGCAGACGCCCCCCGCACGCCGCAAGATCGGCGTCCGAGTGGTTCGAAACCCTGTCTCATGGACTGGCGGTAATTCAACAGATAGCCGCAGGTGTGACATACGCAACGACCTTGCATAACCCCAATTACGTTGTAACTCCGGCCAATTGGACCGACTCTTGCGCAGCGCGTTCACATATTCGTCACAGCAGGACCGCAACTGCCCTTGCGACCCCGGAAGGTGGCCGGCGACGATAACGCGCCACGCGGTGAACGGCGCGAATCACCGCGAATTCGGCGCGGGCCGGGGGGCGGCCCGGCGGGGGCCAAGGGGCCACTCGCGGGGCGCCGAACGACCGCTCGCGGGGCGCCGACCGGCGGCCCGGCGGGCGCCGTCCCCGGCCCGCGCGCCGCGCCCCTGACCTCGGCACACGGGTCCGCCGCCCGGGGTCACCCGCCCCCACGAGCGCGGGTACCGCGCGGGGCGCGGGCGGTCACCCCCTCCTTCGGCGCCGCCCCGGCCTCCCCAACTCCCGCGCACACTCGGCATTCACGGCGCCGCACGCCAACCGCGGCGCCGCGCCCGCCGAGAACGCCCCGGGCGAGCCTCTCGCCCCCCGGTTTCCCATTCCGGCGTGAGCGACAAAGCCGCCGCCCTGACAACGCCGCCACCCTTTTTTCTCGGCTCCTCGGCTCCTCGGCTTCTCGGCTTCCTGAGCTTCCCCGGCTCCTTGGCTTCCCCGGCTTCCCGGCCCGGCGAGTCGCGAGGCCCCGCGGCGCTCGGCGGAATTGGCCGGAATCCCGCCCCGCCCCCCGCTCCCGCCCCGGCCGACAGGCCCCCGTGCCGTGGCGGAGCGGGCCCGAGGGGCGGGGGGCACCCGAGAGGCGGGGCGGCCGTCCCGGTTGCGAGACTGGTGGGGTGATCGGACAGCGGTGCGGAGGCCGGGCATGACGGACGGGGCGTTCACGGAGGCGCGGGCACGGGCCGTGCTCGCGGCGGCCGGGCACGAGGCGGCGGCGGCCGGCGCCCGGCTGCTCGCCCTCGGCGAGAACGCCGTCCTCGCGTTCGAAGCCGACGGCGAACCCGTCGTCGCGAAGATCGGCCGGGACGCCCGGCTGCGGGAGCGGGCCGCCCATGAACTGCGCGTCGCCGCGTGGCTGGCGGAGCGGGAGATCCCCGCCGTGCGGCCGGCGGACCCCGTGGCACACCTCGTGGCGGGCCACCCCGTGTCGTACTGGCGGCGGCTGCCCGAGCCGGTGGGCCCGGCGCGCCCGGCCGATCTGGCCGCGCTGCTGCGGCTGGTGCACGCCCTGCCCGCACCGCCGTTCGCCCTTCCCTCCCGGGACCTCCTCGGCGGGGTGGAGCGGTGGCTGCGGCTCGCCGGCGGGGCCGTCGACCCGGTGGACGCGGCCTGGCTGCGGTCGCGCCGCGACGAGATCGCCGCCGCCCTGGCGGAGCTGCGGCCGCGGGGCGAGCCGGGGCCGATCCACGGGGACGCCCTGCCGCGCAATGTGCACCTGGGGCCGGACGGCCCGGTCCTGGTCGACCTGGAGACCTTCTCCCACGACCTGCGCGAGCACGACCTGGTGGTGATGGCGCTGGCCCACGACCGCTACGGGCTCCCCGAGGGCGAGCTCGACGCCTTTGTCACCGCCTACGGCCGGGACGTCCGGGAATGGCCGGGATACGCGGCCCTGCGGGGCGCGCGGGAGGTGGCCGCCTGTGCGTGGGTGGCCCAGCACGCGCCCGGGAACCCGGCGGCCCTCGCCGAGTTCCGCCGCCGGGTCGCCAGCCTGCGCGAGGGAGACGCCCGCGTGCGCTGGCACGCCTTCTGACCCGCCCGCCCCGGCGGGGGCCGCCGGGCCCCGGTGCGCGCC